>NZ_JBSSAB010000004.1:0-113214 GCF_054058195.1 Thermostichus sp. OS-CIW-29 | reverse complement strand
TTTAATCGAATGCTTTTTTCATAAGTTAAAGCAGTACCGGCATCTATGTTCTCGTTTTGACAAATTGGCCAGGAACTTCTTGAGTTTTCTCTATCCCGTCAGTGCTCTCTTTTGGCTCAAATGAAAGATCAACACAACCTAATCTTATTTGGAAGAAATTGATCTTTTTCTCAAATTTTTATAGAGCACCTCTATACTCAAGTGAGATAGCCCCACACACAAGCTTCTGGGCTAGGCCTGAAATTTTATTGAGATCCCCTGTCAAAGCTTTTCAGGTATTGCCTCTTGTGCCAAAAGGCTAGGATGGGCAAGGATTGTATTTTCTATTACTCTATTGGGAATGATTTGTATGCCAGCTAGAAGCAGAACCGACTCATTGACGGATACGCACAGGTGGTGTTTCATGGAATCCATAGCCGACGCTCTCCACCACTTGTAGGCCCTATAACCTAGGGCCGTGTTCTCTAGCCTGCTCGCGAGATAGAACGTGGTTTGCACTGCTTCTCCAAATCCTATGCCTTCCTCCAAGGATGCCGCTCCTGTAGCCCGCGCCAAACAGCCTGCGGCTCAAGCCAGCCCTGCTGCCGGCGAGCTTTTCCTTCAGCAGAATGGATCCCTCTCCGCCCAGTTGGTTCCCCAGGGATCCCTGCAGCTTTACACCCACCCCAGCCGGGGCATGTTTACGCCCGTCATGGCTCAGGCGATGCGCTTGGCAGGCCAGGGAACGCGGGTGCTGATCGTGCAATTTCTCAAGGGTGGGATCAATCAGGGGCCCGAAAATCGTCTCTCCCTGGGCAGATCCTTGGAGTGGGTTCGCTGTCGCCTGCACCGGTGCATCGATACACCTCACCTAGAGCCTGAGGAGCGGGTGGCATTGGATGAGCTGTGGCAATTTACCCAGGAGGCTGTCAGGAGTGGCCGCTATGACTTGGTGGTGTTGGATGAGCTGAGCTTGGCTGTGAAGTTGGGCCTGATCCCAGAAGCGGAAGTGCTGAGCTTAATCGACCAGCGCCCCATCTCCATGGACATGGTGATCACCGGGCCGGAGATGCCAGATTCGTTTCTGGAGCGGGCCGACTTGATCACGCAGCTGCGCCTACGTGGCATCCCAGGCCCAGGGCTCCGCACTGCCGATGGGAATGTTGCCTGTTCTCTGGATCCCCCTCAAGTCAGCGGCACAGGTGCTATGCCTACAGCAGCCCATGTTGCTCCGCACCGCTAGCGCAAACAGTTTCCGCTCCGAAAGACCTAGGCAACACGGGTCGCGTCAGGGGGGCGGAGTCCCAATAAGACTGGAGCTTGTCCACCAGATGTGCCCTCACTCTCCAGGAAGCCGGCTGTAGCCATGTTGAAAAACGACCGCTGGATCTGTGAGCAAGCGCGGCGAGGGATGATTGAGCCCTTCTGTCCTGAGCTGGTGCGCGCTGTTGAGTCTCGGCCTGTTTTGAGTTACGGGCTGTCCTCCTATGGCTACGACATCCGCCTGTCGCCGGTGGAGTTCAAGATCTTTCGCCATGTGCCCGGCACGGTGGTGGATCCCAAGCGGTTTAACCCCAAGAATCTGGAAGCGGTGGAGCTGCACCACGACGAGATGGGGGATTACTTTATCATCCCGGCCCACTCCTATGGGTTGGGGGTGTCTTTGGAGCGGCTGCAAGTTCCGGATAACATTACCGTGATCTGCATTGGCAAATCTTCCTATGCCAGGGTGGGCCTGATTGCCAACCTGACGCCCGCTGAGGCGGGATGGCGGGGTTATCTCACCCTGGAGTTTTCCAACGCCTCCAGCGCTGACTGCCGTGTGTACGCTAACGAAGGGGTGGTCCAGCTTCTTTTTCTGGAAGGGGATCCCTGCCAAGTGACCTACGCCGACCGCGCTGGCAAGTATCAGGATCAGCCGCAGCAGGTGGTGGTGGCCAAGGTTTAGCTGCTTCCCTCAAAAGGGAGAGGGTTGGCGGGATCCGGTTGGCTATGCTGGATCCACGTAGAACCCCATCTTGATTCATCTCCATGCCTGACTCTTTTTCGCCTGCTGCTGCTCCCCCCGGTGAGGCTGAGCCTTTGGGCGATAGGGAGTCCAATCCCGATCTGCTTACAGCTTCCTACGATTACACTCTCCCTCCAGACCAGATTGCGCAAACGCCGGTGGAGCCCAGGGATCAGGCGCGGATGCTGGTGGTGTACCCGGATAGGCACGAGCATCGCCGCTTCTGCCATCTGCCCGACTACCTGCGGGAGGGGGATCTGCTGGTTCTCAACGATACCAAGGTGATCCCGGCCCGCCTGTTCGGGGCCAAGGAACCCTCCGGGGCGCGGGTCGAAGTGTTGCTGCTGGAGCCTTGTCTGGAAGGGATCCCTGCCGCTGCGCAACCTCTGCCGGATCAGGCGTGGAGCTGGCGGGTTTTGGTCAGGCCGGGCAAACGGGTGAAGGTGGGGGATCGGATTGGTTTTTGGAGCAAGCAGGGATCCCCCTCTGGGCTGAGGGCCACTGTCCTGGATTTGGATCCGGAGACCGGTGGGCGAGTGGTGCAGTTTGAGTGGGAGGGGGCACAGCCTTTTGAGGAAATCCTGGAACAGGTGGGCCGGATCCCGCTTCCTCCCTACATCAAGGCTTCCGGATCCCCGGGCTCAGGACAAGTTCGCCCTGAAGACTACCAAACCCTCTGGGCCAAGCACCCCGGCTCGGTGGCTGCTCCCACGGCAGGGCTGCACTTTACCCAGGAGCTGCTGGAGCGGCTGGCCCAAAAAGGGATCCAAACCGCCTACATCACCCTGAACATCGGCCTGGGTACCTTCCGACCGGTGGAAGCGGAGCGGGTAACCGAGCATCGTCTCCACAGCGAGTGGCTCAAGGTGCCGGCAACAACGGTAGCAGCCATCCAAAAAGCCCAAGCCCGCGGGGGGCGGGTGATCGCGGTGGGAACAACCGTGGTGCGCTCTTTGGAAACCGCGGCAGCCTCTGGCACCTTGCAGCCTTGGCAGGGGAAAAGCGATCTCTTCATCTACCCCGGCTACTCCTGGCGGGTGGTTCAGGGACTGGTCACCAATTTTCACCTGCCCCGCTCCAGCTTGATGATGCTGGTGGCTGCGCTGATCGGGCGGCAAAGGCTGCTGGATCTCTACCGAGAGGCCATCGAGCAGGGATATCGCTTCTATTCCTTTGGGGATGGCATGCTGATCCTGCCCTAGGGCTGGGGCTGACCTCCCTGGGATCCCTTGAAGGAACCGGCCTCCGCTTCTGCTTCAACTGGGGTCGAAGGACGGTCTTGCCCGCCGGCAAACCAGTTTCGGATGCGATCCCATTCCACCTGGTGGTAGCCGTCCACCGCCCAATTGGCCCGCCGCTGCAGCATGTGCAGAGGAAAGAAGGTAGCCAGCGCCAGGACTGGGATCCCTGCCGAACGGGCTGCCTGAATGCCGGGGTAGGTGGCCTCAATGCTCAAGCACTCCTGGGCAGGCAATTCCATCCGCTGCAAAAGCAGGCGGTGCAAGTGTCCTGGGGAAAGCATTGGGCCTGCATCATCCCCCGTCACTCGGTAGGATCCCCCATCGGTCAACCGCATCAGGGCCGGGCAGCATGGCTGGAAGCGCTCTAGAAAAGCGGCCACCTCGGCTGCCGATTGGCCGCACAGCAGGCCGACCTTCAGTTGCAGCCGCTCCAGCGTCTCCAAAGTTTCCCTCAGGCCGGGAATGAGAGGCAATTCCCTCTGCCCCTGCAAAGCCTGTCGGTAGTATAGGGCCTTGCGTTTCAGCAGCTCTTCCAGTTGTTTGGGGCTGAGCACCCGCCCTTGATCCCCCCACAGAGCCGGCAGGCGCTCTCGATCCGGTCGGCCCAGGTATTGCAGCCGATAGAGCTCCCGCTGCCCAGGGGATCCCGACTTCGGCCAGCACAGGTTCCAGGGGCGCAGGTTCTCTTCCACCAGCAGTTGGTTGATGGCCTGTAGGTGCAAGTTCTCGTCATCGGCCACCACCCCACTCCAGCTCAAGATCACCCCTTGCAGCCCCATATGGGCGACATCACCCTCTGCTAACGACCGCAACCCAACTGCCGGATCCCTGCTTCAGATCACAGCAGATGGCTTGTCTATCCATTTTGAACGCGACGCTCGAACTCTTCCCGAGTGGCGTCCACCAATTGCACTGCCTCTGGATAGAGCTGAGGATGGTTTTGCTTCAGCCAACTGAGCACCCGCGCCAATTGAGCTGCACACAGATCCAAATCCGCTTGAAAAATAACCGCCGCCGCCATGTGCTGGGCATATTCGGGCGGGTGACCCTGCTGCGCCAGCTCCGCTGTCAAAGCGGCCAAGGCCTGTTGGCGAACTGAGGGCAGTGAACTTTCGGGAGAAGACATAGGCCAAGCCCTTCAAGCGGGAGAGTAGCGGCGCAAGGCCAGCGTGACGTTGTGCCCACCAAACCCAAAGGCATTCACCAAAGCGGCCTCAACGGCCATCTGCCGCCCCTTGTGGGGGACAAAATCCAGCCCTTCGCACTCGGGATCGGGGTTGTCCAAGTTGAGGGTAGGAGGAACCCAGCCGTGGTGGATGGCCAAAGCTGTGGCCACCGTGGCAATGCCGCCCGCTCCCCCCAACAGGTGGCCGGTCATGGACTTGGTGGCGCTGATGGCCAAACGGGGGGCATGTTCGCCAAAGACCGACTTGATGGCCTGGACCTCGGCGATATCCCCTACAGGGGTGCTGGTGGCATGGGCATTGATGTGTTGCACATCCCCAGGCTGAAGCCCGGCATCCTTGAGGGCCAGCCGCATCGCCCGAGCTGCTCCCTCACCACCAGGGGCAGGGTTGGTCATGTGGTGGGCATCGCAGGTGAGGCCATAGCCGACTATCTCCGCATAGATCTTGGCCCCGCGGGCGCGGGCGTGCTCCAACTCCTCCAGCACCAGGATCCCTGCTCCTTCCCCCATGACAAAGCCATCCCGATCCCGATCAAAGGGCCTACAGGCTTGCTCCGGGGTGTCGTTGCGGGTGGAAAGGGCCTTCATGGCACTGAACCCCGCCATGGACAAAGGGGTAACCGCCGCTTCCGTGCCACCTGTAATCGCCACTTGCACCTCTCCCCTCTGGATGAGCCGAAAGGCATCGCCAATGGCGTTGGAGCCAGAGGCACAGGCCGTAACTGTGCAGGAATTGGGGCCTTTGGCGCCAAAATGAATGGCCAGGTGACCCGCAGCCATATTGGCGATCATCATGGGCACCATGAAGGGGCTACAGCGATCCGGCCCTTTCTGCAGATAGATGGTCTGCTGCTCTTCCAAGACGCGGATGCCGCCGATGCCGGTGCCCAAGATCACCCCCACTTGCTCAGCGTTGAGATCGGTGATGTGAAAGTCGGCGTCCTCCAAGGCTTGCCGGGTGGCCGCCATCGCCAGGTGCACAAAGCGGTCGGTGCGCTTGACATCCTTGCGATCCAAGTAGTCGAGGGGATCAAATCCCTTCACCTCTCCGGCAATACGGCAATCGTGGCGGGAGGCATCAAAATGGGTAATCGGCCCAATGCCGCAGCGCCCTGCCAGTAGGCTCTGCCAAAACTCGGCAGGAGAGTTGCCGATGGGGGTGACCGCGCCCAGCCCCGTAATCACAACGCGGCGGGTTGGCCTGAGAGCAGTGGCGGGATCCAGAGTAGCCATCGTCCGGTGTTAGCCCAGGGGTATGGAGGCAGATTAGGCAGCTTTCTTCGAGAGGATGTAGTTGACAGCGTCTTGCACGGTGGCGATCCTTTCTGCATCTTCATCGGGGATCTCCAGATCGAATTCCTCTTCAAAAGCCATGACCAGCTCCACCGTATCGAGGCTATCGGCCCCCAGGTCGTTCTGGAAATTGGCTTCCGGGGTCACTTTGTCGTCTTCCACGCCCAGTTGATCGGACACGATCTTGCGAACACGGCTGTAAACTTCGTCTGCGCTCATGCTTGGAATCCCAACTCTCGATTCAGCGTGTCTTGGCCGGGCCAACCAGCGGCCAATGAAGCAATCCCTATTGTATCGGACAATGGATCCCCTCTTGTGAGCAGCCTCACCTGCATTGGCTGCTGCGGCCAGGGTATGGGAATTGGGCGGCAGCCTTTTCGGTTGCAGGAAAGAAAAGCTAGTATAGTCCACTGCGTCTCTACAACTGGATCCTCAAGGAGAACTCGCTTCCATGCCCCGCGCTTACGAAACGATGCTGATTGTGCGTCCTGATCTGTCAGATGAACCCCTCGAACAACTGCTCAGCAGTCAGGAGGCGATCCTGCGAGAGAACGGAGTAACCCACGTGGAGATTACCAATAGGGGCAAGCGCCGCTTTGCCGGGTTTGAGATGAAAAAGTTCAAGGAGGGTCTGTACATCCAGTTCAACTACGAAGCCGAACCCAATGCGGTGGCTGCCTGGGAGAAAAACCTGCGCATCAACGAGAGTGTGCTGCGCCACATGACTCTCCGCGTCGGCTAGGTTTGACGGGATCCCCGCCTGCGGGCATGATGGAAGTGCGCTGAGCTGCCCCTTATCCCTGGATGGCTCCGTTATGAACTCGATTGTGTTGATGGGCGAGGTTCTGTCTGAGCCAGAGCTGCGCTACACCCCTGATAACTTAGCTGTTGCGTCCTTGGTGATTGGCTTTCCCAGCTTGCGCCCGGATGAGCCGCCCTACCGGGTGCGCGTTTCCTCTTTTGGAGAACTGGCCAAAAGGGTGGTGGGCACCTGCCATGTGGGCGACCAAATCACAGTGGAAGGCCAACTGCACATGAATGTGGTGGAGCGAGATGGGCGCAAGGAAAAGCTGGCCGAGATCACCGCGCGCCGTGTCCATCAGCTGGGATCCGCTCGCGTCCTCTCTCTGACGGGGATGGGTGAACCGGCGATTGTGGAATCCTCTGAGGGGGATGTGGTTTCCCCACCGGAGCCGGACGATCTCCCGTTCTAACGGTTGCGAGACTTGCCGGGATCCCCCATGTCTCAGGAACTTGCTGCGGGTGAACCTTTGAGATCCCTGCAGGTCATCGGCTACTCGGTGCAGGGACGTCCTATTCACCTTTGGCAGCTCACCCAAGGGAGCCGCTCCTTGCTGCTGATCGGCGGAGTACACGGGGACGAGGTGGAAGGATACACTCTGATCGAGCGCTATGTGGCCTCGGGGAGATGGGGATCCCTGGCCGGGAAAGCGACCCTATGGGCGATCCCTCGCTTGAACCCGGATGGCTGTGCCTTGGGGCAACGTCTCAATGCCAACGGCGTCGATCTCAACCGCAATCTGCCCACCCAAGATTGGATCCCGGCCTCTCTGGAAGCTCGTTATCCGCCCGGATCGGCCCCAGGCTCCGAGCCCGAAACGCAAGTGTTGTTGACGAGTTTGGCCCGGATTCAGCCCCAGTTTATCCTTTCTGCCCACTCCTGCCAGGCACACCCCTGTGTGAACTACAACGGCCCTGCCCTTGAGCTGGCCCAGGTGATGGCCGCTTGCAACGGCTTGCCCGTCGCCGCCGACATTGGCTATCCCACCCCCGGTTCTCTGGGCACTTGGGCGGGGCAGGAACGGCACATCCCAACCCTAACGCTGGAAATCCTGCGGGGCACTCCCCTCGATCAAGTCTGGCAAGAGCAGGCCGAGGCGCTGCAGGCGGTGTTGGAGTGGGCAGCCCAAGGCGATGCCTTCTGACCGGTGTCAAGATCTCTGAACTTTCGTTGCCAATCTGCCTAGTTCGTTCAAGATATCTGGGGTTTTCTCACCCAAATCTTCTACAACACAGATAGGTGGGGCAGAGCAGAGGGGAGCTTGGAGTCGAGGGAAAAGGGGTCAGAGGTCAACCCCGAAGTCACGCTGCTTCTGCCTTGTGCCCCGCTGTTAGCCATCTGGAGGAAGCCAATATGTTCAGCAGGATTTTGGTGGCAGTGGATCGGTCGGAGCTGAGCCAGGGAGTATTTCAAAAGGCCGTCCAAGTGGCCAAGGCCATGCAGGCCCAGATGATGATTCTCCATGTTCTGTCTCAGGAAGAGCCGGGCGCCCCAGAGCCGCCGATGATCCTGGGGGTAGATTACAGCTCCACCATCAGCGCCGAGCTGTGGCAGTCCTACCGGGAGCAATGTGCCATCTTCGAGCAAAACCAGATCGACTACCTGCGCTCGCTGGTGGAGAAAGCGGCTGAGCACGGGATCCGCGCCGAGTACACCCTCAACTACGGCAACCCCGGTCGAGTCATCTGCGATCTGGCCCGCTCTTGGGATGCGGACTTGGTGGTGGTGGGCCGCCGCGGCCACTCCGGCCTGAGCGAGCTGTTTCTGGGCAGCGTCAGCAACTACGTGCTGCACCGCGCCCCCTGCTCGGTGTTGACGATACAAGGGGAAGCCCTGAAAAAAGAAGCCCAAACTGCGGAAGAGAAGACAGCTACCCCTGCTGGCTAAGGCTCTAGGAACTCGGGGGCGAGGGAGTGGGATCTGGTCGCGTGAGTGGGGCAGAGTCCTTGCTCTCCGGCTGGCCTTCCAAGAGGCGATTCACTTCGGTTTCCAGGCTGTTGAAGGTGCTCAGCTCGATCACGGCAATGTCCGGCTGGCGGCTGCTTTGCACATAGGCCCGCAAGCCAGAGGAGGCCAAGCTCAGGGCCAAGGGATCCTGCTCGGCGTCGGGTTTGGGCTCAAAGGTCAGCCGTAGGTCGGGCTCAGACAACACCCTTTGGGCTTCCGCGTCGGCCTGTTCCACAAACTCCTTGGCGCGGGCAGCATTTAGGCTGGAGAACAGAGAGCCGAGATCCACAGGCTGGCCCGGTCGCTCCGGGTTTTCCCAGCGCAGCTCCAAGGATCCCTTCTCTGAAGGCCGAGGGGTGAGGGTGACCTTTTCCCCTTGGGATTCTAAGGTGACTTGGCCCACTTGGTTGGCGTTGAGGCGGGCAATGCGGTGATCCCGCAGCTCTTCCAAGTCGGAGCGGAGAATATCGGCGGTGCTGGTGAGCAGGGTGGCCACTGCCGGGTGCTCAGAGGTGATGACGTACACCTGGCCATCTTTCTCCGATCCCAAAGCGACCTTCAGGGTTTTGCCGCCCTCCAGCTCTACCGTCAGCCGGGCGGAAGGCTGCTCCAAGCCATAGGGGGCTAGATCCGTCTGGGTCTCGGCGGGGAACTCCACGGCCTGCAGGCGGGCCAGAGTATTGAGCAAGCGGTTGACGTTGATCTCATCGGCAGGCAGCTCGCGGGGCTGGACAATCTGCCAAGTAAAGTGCTCCGCACCGCTGGCGCGAACGTCTTGCCGCTGCAGGCGAACAACTTCCGGCTCCGCCTCTGCCAACTGCACTTGCAGGGCTTTCACCTCGGCTGTATCAAACTGAAGCAAAGTCTTGTCCCGCAAAGCCAAGAGAGAGGGCAACAGGGATCCCTTCTGGGCACTGCTTAGAAGCACCACCTGTCCCCCTTCGGGCTGGGCGTAGAAGCCAGAGCCGTCGAAGTTGTCGTTGCCGATGGCTAGGCGGTAGGGATCCCCTTCTTTGGGGAAAAGGGCAATTTGGTGTCGCGGCTGATCCAGGCCAAAAGCGGCTAGGTCGGTGGCCCCCTCTAGGGTGATTTGGGGAGTGAGGCGGGAGAAGGTGTTGAGCAACTGCTCAATGGGGAAGTCCAGCGCCGCTGACTGAATGGGACTGACAATCCGCCAGCGGGATCCCTCTTCTTCTGGATTGCGCTCCAAAAGGATTTCCAAGTGCTCCGCACCGCTGCCGCGAACGGGTTCCCCCTCTTTCTGTTGGCGGATTTCAATGCGGGCAATGGTATCGGTGGCAAAATGGAACAGCCGCGCTCGCTCCGCCTGTTGCTCCTGACGCAGTTGCTGGATGTTGTCCAAGAGGAAGTAGCCCAGCAAACAGGCCACCGCCAAACCCAGGAGAATCCAGGTGGTTCGCTTGAACATGCCTGCTTTCCTCCAGCTCTACCGTCTTTGCCACCACAGGGCAGCTCCGGAACCCAGGGCCGCCAAGGGCAAAAGGACCGTCGATCCCAGCACCAGCCAGCGGAAGTTTTGACCGGTCAGGGTGAGACGGCGATCCGTGAGGGATTTGGGGCGGATGGAGATCTGCTCCGTTTGCTCAGTCAGCCAGTTGAGGGTGTTCAAGAAGAGATCCCGGTTGCCCTGCTGCCGCAAGTTGCCGTTGAGGGCAAAGTTGACATTGCCGATCACCACCAGGCGGGCCTCCTGCCGGGATCCCGAGCCCTGTTCTGGGTCGGTGTCCAGACGGCGGGTTAAAGCAACGCCCAGGGTAAGGGGGCCGGGCTTGTCCTGATCCGGATCGAATTGCAAGGGGCCACGTTCCAGCTCAGGACTGGTCTCCCCCCAGCTTTGCGGGCCGGTGCGCAGCAAGGGCGTGGCTTGGATCCCTTCGCGGGCTTCGGTTTCCACAGAGCGGGCCAGGGGGAACAGGGTCATTAGCCGCTGGGCCGCCAAGGGGGCGGTGATGGGGTGATCCCCGTAGGTAGTAACCAGGGCAACCGCCGGCCCTGTCCCCAACAGTTGGCTGACGCTGCTCACCTCAATGAGGATGTCATCCCCCAAGACCACGCCCCACTCTTCCAGCAAGGGATCCAGGCCGGCATCCACCCGCGGCCCGATCAGCAACAGCAGCCGTCCTCCCTCGGCCAGATAATCCTGCAGTTTCTCCACCTCGCCGGGGAACAAAGCCCGCTGTGGCCCCGCCAGCACCAGGACATCCGCCTCTTCTGGGATCCCCGATTGCACCAAGTTGAGGGGCTCTACCCGATAGCCTTCCTGACCCAGGGCTGCCGCCGCCTGGGCCAGAGTTGGAGTACCTTCCCTCGCTTCCAGCCCCACTTCCCCGTGCCCTTGCACGAAATAGGCCAGCAACTCCCCTCGGTTGACCACTTTGGACAGGACGGGGGTCAGTTTGCTCTCCAGATCAGGGGCAGGGGGCTGAGGCAGTTGTTGCCGGCTTTCTCCGGCCTCCACCACCAGGGTGTTGTTCTGGGTCACCTGCAGCCGCTGAATGGTCAAGGGATCCCGGTTGGGATCCACAAACTCAAACTGGAAGCGGTTGGGGTTGAGGCGGCGATAGCGCTCCAGTTGTTCCCGCAAGTTGGGATCCGGCGCCGTGGTGACCACCCAAACTTTGACCGGCTGCGCCAATCCCTGCACCAATTGCCGGGTTTGGGGCGACAGGGTAAACAGGCCCTCCTCGGTGAGATCCAGCCGCAGGTCGTAGCGCACCGCCACCACATTCACCAGCACCAGAATGACGGCCATCGCCGCCGCCGCCACCAGGATGTTGGCGTTGGTCTGGGTGGAACGCAAACCGAGGAAGACCCCCACCTCCTGCCGGTGGGTGATGCCCCAAGCCACCAGCAGGGCCAAACCTGTTGCCAGCATGCTCAGGGGCACAGCCGTCCAACCGGTAAAGGCGGATCCCACCACCAGGCCGATGGCGATGACGCCAATGCCCAGGATCCCTGTCCAGTCCTTTAACGCGCGCCAGTCCTTCATAATGCTCCGCACCGCTGCCGCGAACACCGCACTCCTCCCATCTGACCTCAGCTCTGTTGCCAGCGCAGGCTTTCCACCGATTGCACCGTGGCAAACAGCCCCAGGACGATGATGCTCAAGAAAAGAATGAGGCTGCTGCTGCTGAGGATCCCTTGCACCCAGTTGCTATATTGCTGCAGCAAAGACACATGCCGCAGCGTTGCAGCAATCCAGTTTTCCTCCTGGCCGGCTGCCGCGTCGATCACCCAGAGCAACAAAATCAAGCCAAAGGTGGCCACTGCTGCGATGAGGGTGCTGTCTGTCAGAGAAGAGATAAACAACCCCAAGGCCATAACGCTACCCGCCAGCAGGGTTAGGCCCACATAACCCATCAGGGTCAGGCGGTAGTCCACTGCCGGGTTGGCGCTGCTCAGCACCAGCACATGGTAGACCAGCGGCGGCAGCAGCAGCGTGATGAAAAACACCCAGACCGCCAACCATTTGCCCAGGGCCACCTCCAAGTTGGTGATGGGAGAAGTAGCCAGCAGCTCCATCGTGCCTCGCCGCCGCTCCTCGGCATAGGAGCTCATGGTGAAGATGGGCAATAGAAATAAGGAGAGGGTGCCCAAGAGGTTGAGAAACTGCTGCGACAGGATGGTGGCCGCGTCGAAATTGTTCTCCTGGCCGAACTGGGCGAAAAGATCCACCTGCTGAGAAAAGCTGATCACCCGCACCAGAATATTAAAGAAGAAAAACCCCGCCAGTCCCCAAAACACCGCGGCCACCACATAGGCAATGGGGGAGGTGAAGTAGCCGCGCAGCTCTTTGCGAAAAATGGCAACCACTCCGTTCATGCCGCTTCCTCCAGTAGGCCCTCGGATCCCTCTTGCGTAGTGAGCTGCAGGAAAATCTCTTCCAAAGAAGCCTGCGGGCGGCCTATCTCGTAGAGGTCGATCCCTGCCTGCACCAGCACCCTGGCCACCTCCGGGATCCAGCCGTCCGCGGCAGCGTTGCTCTTGAGCTGCACCTGCCAGCGGGAGAGATCCGCCGCCAAGGGCTGTAGGCTCACCACCTCCACTTGGGGCAAAGGCTGCAGGGCCGTCCGGATGGCCATTGCCTCGGTTGCCCCCACCACCAGCTTTGCCTGCTGCCGATCCTGGAGCTGGGCTGTCAGCTCGGCAGGCGTGCCAATGGCCGCCACCTGGCCGCGGTTGATGATCACCACTCGGTCGCAGGTCATGCTCACCTCGGGCAGGATGTGGGTGGAGAGGATGATGGTGTGCTCCCCCGCCAGGCTCTTGATGAGCTTGCGCACCTCGATAATCTGCTTGGGATCCAGCCCAATGGTGGGCTCATCCAGGATGATCACCGGCGGGTCGTGAACCAGAGCTTGGGCGATGCCCACCCGCTGCTTAAACCCCTTGGAGAGCTTGCGGATGAGGGTGTGGCGCTTTTCTTCCAGGCTGCACCGCCGGATCGCCTCGTCCACCCGCCTGGGCCGATCGCCAGCGCTGACCCGCTTGATCTGGGCCACAAAGTGCAGGTACGCCTCCACCGTCATGTCGGGGTAGAGGGGTGGGTTTTCCGGCAGATAGCCAATGCGCTGCCGCACCGCCATCGAGTTTTCGTGAACATCAAACCCGGCCACCCGCGCCGTCCCCTCGCTGGCAGGCAGATACCCCGCCAAAATGCGCATGGATGTGGTCTTGCCGGCTCCGTTCGGCCCCAAAAAACCCATGATCTCGCCGGCGTTCACCTGGAAGGAAACATCGCGGATGGCAGTGAAGCTGCCGTAGGTTTTGCTCAGATGCTCAACTTCGATGGCACCCGCGGTTGCACGAGCAGTGGGTAAACCTGTCATCAGCAACTCCTAACCTAGAGGGTCAGCAGCGATTAGCAAACGGTCCAAGGCCGAGTTACCCCTATTCCCAAAGAGGACAAATGTCGGGAAGCAGGCTCGGGCAAGAAGGCGGGCAACAGCGCTGAGGCCACATGCCAACTTAGCATAGCGACGGCGAGGATGAGTCGAGGGAACTGGGATCCCTTTCCCCCTTTTGGTGGGGATCCATCGGTTGGCTAGTCGGCAGGGCTTGTGAGGGATCCCCACTGTTCCAGTCCCAGAACGCGGCTTTCCCCTGGACAGGCCGCCACCACCTCCCCAATGGGGAAGGCTTCGGGGAGCAGGGATCTCACCTGATTTTCTGCCTCAGGGGGGATCACCAGCACATAGCCCACCCCCAGGTTGAAGGTGCGGAACATCTCCAAGGTCTCCACCTGGCCCTGTTCTTGGAGCCAGAGAAACTCCTGTGGGATGGGCCAGCTATGGGGCTGCAGCCGCGCCGCTTGGTTCGGGGCCAAACAGCGGGGCAAGTTTTCCGGGATCCCGCCGCCAGTGATGTGGGCCATGCCGTGGATGGCGATCCCTGCTGCCTGCAGCCGCTGCACCGCCTGCACGTAGATGCGGGTGGGGGTGAGGAATACTTCCGCCAAAGGCCGATCCCAGCCGGGTGGCCGGTGATCCCAGCGCCAACCCCGGTCGGCCACAATCCGCCGCACCAAGCTGTAGCCGTTGCTGTGTAGGCCGCTGCTGGGCAAAGCCAACAACCGATCCCCAAGCTGTACCCGCGACCCATCCAGAATGGCCGTTTTTTCCACAATTCCGATACAAAACCCGGCCAGGTCGTACTTCCCAGGGGGATAAAACCCCGGCATCTCCGCCGTTTCCCCGCCCAGCAGTTGGCAGCCCGCTTCCTGGCAGCCCGCCAAGATGCCATCGATCACCTGCCACAGGGCTTCTGGCTCCAGCTTGCCAGTGGCCACATAGTCCAAGAAAAACAGCGGCCGGGCCCCCACCGTCAGCACATCGTTGGCACACATCGCCACCAGATCGACGCCCACCCCCTGGTGCTGACCCCACTGCTGGGCAATGTCCAGCTTTGTCCCCACCCCATCGGTGCCCGCCACCAACACCGGCGCTTGATACCCTGTCGGCAGCTCAAACAGGCCGGCAAAGCCGCCGATGCCACCCAAGGTTTCTGAAGAACCTGAAGACGGAACTTGAATCCGTTCAACGCGCTCGCGGATCCCCCTGACAAAGGCCTGGCCCAGATCGATGTCAACCCCTGCTGAGCGGTAGTCCAAGATGCCGAAACCCCTTATGCTATCAAGACTTGAGCTCCTGTGTCCGACCGTACAAACGGGTCAACTCAGAAACCTATGGTACATTAACTTCTGTTTTAACCGTCGCCTTGGAAGTTGTACAGGATTGGAGAGGAGCGCGGCCTCATGCGAAATTGGAAACAGCTTGGACAGGGACTGGATCCCGCCCGCAAAATGGGCTTGGTCAGCTGTCTCTGTGTCACGGCTTTGGGCTTGCCGGCAGGCATGTTGGGCGGCTTGACTTCGCGAGCACAAGCCTCGACGCGAACCGGATCCCCCAACACCCGAGCAGCAGAGCTGTCACCTGCATCCAAATTGCCCCCCCCGGCCACCCCTTCCCAACCCCTCCCTGCTGCCGCAGCCCCAGTCAGAACGCTGCCGAGAATTCCCCAAACCCCTATCTCCGGCCACGAGGGTCTTGCCCCTGCCAAACTGGGTACCCTGAACTTGGATCCTTCTTTGAACCGAACTCGCCAGGCAATCCCGCACCGCCTGGAAGAGGATCCCATTCTCAAGATCGGCGAGCAACGGCAGCAAACCAGCCAGCCCATCTCCACCCTCTACGACTATCAGATGGACGGGCAACAGGTGGTTACTGTCTATGTGCGGGATCTGCCCATTGTCAGTTTTGTCGAGCACCCTGGGCTAGAACCACCGCTGATGCGGGCCAGCACCCTTGTGGCCCAGCTCAACCAAATGGCCCAGGGATCCCTGAAAGACACCACCATCACCTTAGGTTGGGCAGATCTGGAATTGGCCGAACAAGGCCTGGGTGTTCCTCTCTATACCATTCGGGCCAACAGCGAGGAATTGCTGCGCATCGACGCTGGAGTGCTGTTGATCGATAACCAGCGCCCGGTGGATGTGGCTGTTTTGGCTGCCAATCGTCTGCGCCGTCTGCTGCTCGATGCCCCGCCCATTTCAGCTCCGGCCCTGCCTCAACCGGCTGCTCTGACCGCCAAAGCCGCTGTTGCAGGTTCCAAGCCGAAAACAGCCCCTCAACAGGAACCCGCCCCTGTCCGCGTGGTTGGGCCTGTGCAAGAGGGCATTGCTTCTTGGTATGACCTGCACCCAACCCGCCATGAGATGACGGCTGCCCACCCCACCCTGCCCTTTGGCACCGAGGTACGGGTGACCAACCTGAAAAACGGACGCCAGGCTGTCGTGCGCATCAACGATCGCGGCCCTTTTATCCCCGGTCGGATCATCGACCTCTCCCTGCGAGCGGCAGAGGTGTTGGGGATGGTGCGCTCAGGGCTGGCGCCTGTGCGGGTGGAAGTGGTGCAACGCTAGCTAGGGCACGGGTGAAAAGCGCTTGGAATCGGGGGAATAGCGCCAAGAAATGCCCTCGGGATCCCGGCTGCGGCTCCACTCCGGAAACCCGGTTTTGAATTTCCAATAGGTAATGGCGGAAACCACCACCCCCAACCGTTCCGCCAACTGAGTCTGGTTGAGGGGGCGCAGCGGTGCCCGTGGCGCTGTGGCGGCAGTGGGGCTGGGTGCGGGGGCAGAGCCTGCCGACTCCTGGGAGGGCGTGGTTGCAGGGGTGGGTGCTTCCTGCTCCAACCGGTGACTACGGCTGGGCTCCTGGGGACGCAGCAGGCTGAACTGGCTCAACAGGCCAACATTTTCCAGGTTTAAAAGATTTTCCAGGTTAGAGGTTTGGTGGATCAGCTCCAGCTCACGGCGAAACTCATCCTCCAGCACCTGCAGATAGTGCTCCCGCTTCTGCTCCGACTCGGCATCCTTGAGCAGACCCAAGGCAAAGCTGAGGTTCGAGAGGGGCTCGCTCAGATCCTGCAAGAATTTCTTGAACAGAGTGCCCTTCACGTCCGTGAACTGCTGCAACTGCTGCAGTTTTTGCCGCAGCTCCTCGATTCTTTTCTCTTCCAGCTTGCGGTTCTCAAGGCTCTGGCGGTGGTTGTGCAGGGCAATTTCAATGGTGGTGTAGAGTTCCCGCTCTTTGAAAGGCTTGATGATGTAGCCGAAGGGCCGGGTCTCCTTGACGCGGGAGAGCGTGTCCTCATCGGCGTAGGCCGTCAGATGCACCACCGGAATGTTGAAGCGCTCGGTGATCCGCTTGGCGGCTTCTATGCCATCGATATCGCCTTTTAGGACGATATCCATCAAGACCAAGTCCACCGGCATCTCTTCCAGCCTTCGGATCGCTTCTTCCCCGGAAGAAGCAATGGCGGGCACAGCGTAGCCGAATTTTTTCAGAACGTTGGCAATGTCCTTGGCGATGATCTTCTCGTCTTCGACGACCAGGATACTGCCTTTGACAAGGGGTGGAACTCTCTTCAAGGCTCGCTCCTCGGAAAGGTAATGATGAAGGTGGTACCCGGTTTGCTTCTCAATTGTATCTTGCCCTGTAGCTGATCGGTGAGGGTTGCAACCAGTTGTAAACCCAGAGATTGAGTTTCCTTGAAGTCAAAGTTCGGGGGCAAGCCAACGCCATTGTCGGAGACTCGCAACTGAGTATATTTGCGGGTTTGGCTGAAATGAATCTCTATCTCCCCGCTGCGGCCCTTCGGGAAGGCATACTTGAGGCTGTTGGTCACCAACTCGTTGATGATCAGGCCACACAAGACCGCATCGTCCAGGTTGAGGCGGATCCCTTCGGCGCGGATGTTGGCGCGAATGCTCTCGGGGTTTACCCCGTAAGAGTGAAAGAGGTTGGAGATCAAATTGTGTAGGTACTGCTTGAGATCCACAGCGGCCAGATTGTTGGATTGGTACAAACCTTCGTGGATCAAAGACATGGCTTGAATACGGCTGCCGGCATCCTTAAAAACGCGGGCGTACTTGCGGCTTTTGATTTGGTCAGCTTGGAGCCGCAGCAGGCTGGAGATGATTTGCAGGTTGTTTTTGACGCGGTGGTGAATCTCCCGCAGCAGGACTTCTTTTTCCTGAAGGGCAGCTTGGATCTGCAGCTTTGCCCGTTTTTCTTCGGTAATGTCTTCGCAAATGCCGATGATGAAGAGGTTTTTGCCCTCGGGATCCCGGACTGCAGAGACTGCCAGGCGGCACCAAACCACCTTTCCGCTGCGGTGGATGTAGCGTTTTTCCAGGTGGTAGCGATCCCGTTGGCCGTTCAAAACCTCCTGGAAGAGTTGCCAATCTTCCTGAATGTCCTCGGGATGGGTGAGGTCGCAGAAGCTCATGTGGGTCAGTTCGGCAGCGCTATAGCCCAAGATCTCTTCCAGAGCGGGGTTCACTTTTAGGTAATGGCCCCGATGATCGACGATGGAAATGCCCAGGGCTGACTGCTGGAAGATGCCCCGTAAACTCAGCTCACTTTGGCGAAGGGCTGCCTCGGCTTGCTTGCGCTCGGTAATGTCCAAAATCTGGCTTAGAAAGTAGCTGGGATCCCCTTGGGCCGTGCGCACCAGGGTGATGCGAAGAATGGCATAGACTATTTGGCCGTTCTTGTGGATGTAGCGTTGTTCCTGTTCGCACTGATGCACCTGGCCGGCCAGCAGGCGGTTGCTGTTTTCCAGAGTGGTGGCGATGTCGTCGGGATGGGTGATGTCGAGGACGGTTTTCCCTTTGAGATCCTCCAGGGTGTAGCCCAGGGTTTCGGTAAAAGCGGCGTTGATTTGCAAATAGGTGCCATCCACGTGGGTCATGGCCTTGGCAATGGGGGCCCATTCAAAGGATTGGCGGAAGCGTTCTTCACTTTCTTTGAGGGCAATTTCTGCCTCCACGCGGGCGCTGATGTCGATCACCTGGTTGAGAAACTGGGTGGGCTGTCCTTCCTCGTCGGTGAGCAGGGTGGCCTGAAACAGCACATGAACAACCTGGCCGGAACGGTGGGTGTAGCGAATCTGGCGCTGGCTGACAGAGACCTTCCCTGCCAGCAAAGCCTCATTGGCCCCCAGCAGTGGGTTGACATCTTCGGGGTGGAGAATGTCCAGTTGTTGCCGATGCTTCAATTCTTCGGGGGTGTAGCCGACAATCTGGGCAAAGGCATCGTTGACCTGGATAAATCGCCCCTGCAAGTCCACAAGGGCAATTCCATTGGGGGCCAGCTCAAAAATCTGCCGAAAATGGTTGGCGCTTTGTTGCCAGGCTTGCTCTATACGACGCCGTTCGGCTTCCAGTTGCTTGGACTCAGTGATGTCTTCGACGATCCCTGCCACCCGATAGATTTTGCCCTCTTTGTCGGCGATGGGAAAGGTGCGTTCCCGCAACCAAATCAGGCGGCCATCGGTGCGATAAATGCGGAAGACGACATCGGTGGATTTGCCCTCCGATTGGGCTTTGAGGATGGTGGGGAACAACCAGCGGTCGTCGGGGTGGATTTGGCGCATCCAGGCTTGGGGGTTGGCGTAGGCCTCTTCGGCGGAAAGGCCCCAAATGGCTTCACAGGCTGGGCTGACGTAGATCAGCTCTTTGCTGTAGAGTGTTGTGATCCAAAACAGTTGTTGCGTATTCTCTGCCAGTTGCAGAAAACGATGCTCGCTCTCTCGGCGGGCTTCTTCCAATTGTTGTTGTCGTTCTTTCAGTTGACGGGATGCTGTGATGTCAGTAACAAATCCTTCAAAATAGAGGGGATCCCCCTGGTCGTTGTAGATGGTACGGGCATTTAAAGAAATCCAAATTAGCCTGCCATCTTTGCAGCAGACTTGGTGTTCAAAATTCACAACTTGACCTTCTCTCAGCATGCGCTGAATGAATTCGGCTCGTTGCTCCGGATCGCTATAGATTTGGGTGCCAATATCGGAGACGTTGTGCATCAAATCCTCAGGGGATTCGTAGCCGAAAATATGGGCCAAGGCCGGGTTGGCAACCAGATATTTGCCCTCTAGGGTGGTTTGAAAAATGCCTTCGACGGCGTTCTCGAAGATCTGCTGGTAGCGGGCAGCAGTGCTGCGGCTGTCCTGCAGTTGGGATTGGAGCTGCTCGAGGGTTTGCCGATGCTCCTGGGCCTGGAGAAGGATTTGCTTCAGGCTGAGGCCAACGAGGTCAATCTGTTCCCGTTCAGAGGAGCTCAATTGGCGAGGGTGGCAGTCGAGCAGGTGCAGATCGGCCAACCGGATCCCCTGCTCAGTCTGCAAGAGGAAGGATTCATGAAAAGGCCATTGCTCAGCCCCAGGACTGGCATTGAGGTTGAAGGGTTCGCCGGCTGGGATCCCTTGCGGATCCCGGTAGAGGATCCCTTTTGAAGGCGAGTGGGGATCGGATCCCGGCTGGGCCAGTTCTAGATAGACCAAAGGTACTTTCAACAGTTGACCCAACAATTGCAACAGCGGGTACAGCGCTGTACCCAGTTCGGTTTGAAGGGACTGCCCTTCCCTGGGAGCAGTCCGCGGGAAAGCAAAACCGTGCACAACGGATCTTGGCGAGCGAGAAATGGGAGGTGACATGGGAAAACCTGGCCAAGGAGCTGGCTCAACCTAGTCCATCACGACAGATCGGGGGTGCCTGGTTGGGCTGATCTCCACAGGGAAAAGGAGCAGGCGCACCCATTCTGCACCCACTCTACTCTAGCGATACTCTGGAGAAACTTACTTTGAAACTTACTTTAGTGAAACATGCTGCTGACGGAGCTATCTTCATGGATACGCCAGATCGCTTCCCCCAGCACATTGGCTACCGAGAGAACGGTTAATTCGGGAAAGTGCTGCTCTGGAGGGATGGGGATGGTGTTGGTGACGATCACCTCTTCAAACAGACCACCCCGCAGGCGTTGAATGGCCGGCTCAGAAAAAACAGGATGAATGGCGCAGGCATAAACCGCTTTGGCTCCCAGCTTGCGCAGCAATTTTGCCCCTTCCGAGATGGTGCCTGCGGTATCGATCATGTCATCCACAAGGATGGCAGTTTTCCCCCGCACATCCCCAATCAGATTCATGACTTCCACATCGTTGTGGGCTTGACGGCGCTTGTCGATGATTGCCAGAGGGGCTTCCTTGAGCTTTTTGGCAAAGGCACGGGCACGAGCCACACCCCCCACATCGGGAGAGACGACCACAATGTCTTCGTCGAGCAAGCCCTTTTCCTTGAGGTAAGCCTGTAATACCGGCTGGGCGTAGACGTGGTCGAGGGGAATGTCGAAGTAGCCTTGAATCTGGGCCGAGTGCAGATCCATGGCCAGCACGCGATGGGCCCCTGCCTGGGTGATCATGTTGGCCACCAGCTTGGCGGTGATCGCTTCTCGTCCTGCCGTTTTGCGGTCGGCACGAGCGTAGCCGTAGTAGGGCAAGACAGCGGTGATCTGCCGGGCAGAGGCGCGGCGACAGGCGTCAATAATGACCAGCAGTTCCATCAGGTGGTCGTTGACGGGGCGGCAAGTGGGCTGCACCAAGTAGACATCGGCACCCCGAATCGACTCCTGAATTTGGATGTACAGCTCGCCATCGGCAAAGCGCTTGCGCAACATCGGGCCCAGATCCATGCCCAAGTAACGCGCCACCTCTTGAGCCAGAGCCGGGTTAGCGCTGCCTGAGAAGATTTTGAGGCGGTTGCTATCCGAGATGGGTGGCAGGGGGGAAGGGCGGAGAAGAGGGGCAGGGCGAACCACAGATCGATGCTGAACTCGTCCGCAGCCAACGCCTAACGGCGAGCTGTCGCTATCGTAGCACCAGCACTTGCAACCTCAGCAACTGTATTCTTGGGGATTTTCTGGGGAGGCAGGTTACTATGAGCAGAATGAAGGTCGAGCTGCTGCACATCCACAAGCGTTTTGGGGCGGTACAGGCGAACCGCGATGTGTCCTTGCGGGTGGAGGCGGGCACAATCCACGGCCTGCTTGGGGAGAATGGGGCCGGCAAAAGTACCTTGGTCAAGATCCTGAGCGGCTTTCTGCGCTGCGATCAGGGGGAGACTTGGATCGATGGGCAACCGGTTCGCATCGACAGCCCTGCAGCAGCCATTCGCCTGGGCATTGGCATGTTGCACCAGGATCCCTTGGATTTTCCTTCTCTGACGGTGCTGGAAAACTTTATTGCCGGGCAGCGGGGGCGCTTGGGTTTGGGGCTGCGAGAAAGCCGGAAACGTCTTGAGAAAGCCTGTGAAGAGTTTGGTTTCAATCTCAACCCCGATGGAGCCATCGGCAGTTTGACGGTGGGGGAACGGCAACAACTGGAAATGCTGCGGTTGCTTTCCCTGGGGATCAACACCTTGATTTTGGATGAGCCAACGACGGGCATTTCTGCAGCGCAAAAAGATCTTCTGTTCGCGGCTCTGAGAAGGTTGGCGGAGCAGGGCAAATCGGTGATCTTCGTCTCCCACAAGCTGGCCGATGTGGAGTGCCTTTGCGATCGGGTGACGGTGATGCGGCAGGGGGAGGTGGTGGGGGAGCTGCCTGTTAGAGGTGAGGACATTGCCCTGCTGGAACAGCGGTTGATCGATTGGATGTTCGGGCGGGAGTTGGCACCCCCAGCTCGACCCCATTCTCCGCAAAGGAGGGCGGATCCCCTGTTGGAGTTGCGCTCCCTGGTGGTGCGGCATGAGCCGTTTGCCTTGGCTTTGCCAGATCTGGCGGTGCAGCCGGGGGAAGTGATTGGGTTGGCCGGTTTGGAAGGCAGTGGGCAACGCTCTTTCCTGCTCACCTGTGCAGGGTTGTTGCCGCCCAGGCGTGGCCAGATCTTGTTGAGGGGGCAGGAGATGACAGGCCGTCCTTACGGCGACTATCTGCGCTGTGGGGTGGGGTTTTCTCCGGCGGATCGGCTGCGGGAAGGGCTGATCCCCGGCTTAACCTTGCAGGAGCATTTTGCCCTCCAGCAGCAGGATCCCTGGATCAACTGGGCTCTGGCCCGTCAGCAGGCCCAAGCGGCCATTGAACACTTCAGCATTCGCGGTCACCCCTACAGCCGGGTGGAGCAACTCTCGGGGGGCAACCAGCAGCGCAGCCAGTTGGCTCTCTTGCCCACACCCCTGAGTCTTTTGCTGATGGAGCACCCAACGCGAGGGTTGGACATTGAGTCGGCGCTGTGGGTCTGGGGGCAATTGCTGGAACGCACCCAAGCGGGTACGGTTATTCTTTTTGCCTCGGCGGATTTGGACGAGATCCTGCAGTACAGCGACCGAGTGATGGTGTTCAGCGGCGGACAGGTCTCGGAGCCCATTCCGGCGGCGGAGCTCACCGTTTCACGCCTGGGGCAGATGATGACACTCCCCGTCACCAACAGCAGCGAGATTCCAGGGATCCCAACTGAGGTTTAGAGGGCTGGTCGCATCAGCAGGAACTGACACTCTGCCGCAGCAGGAGAAGGATTTGAGAACGGCATGGCAACCGGCTAGAGCAAGGCTTAGAGTAGCAGTAGCCCCAAGCCTTTTGCTCAAGGAATCTGGCCATGGGATCCCAGGATCACCTCTTGCCTCCAGGAGCAGAGGAGCTGCAATCTGACCGCTCGCCCTCCTCGGAGCAAGTCCTTTTGGAGCTCACCGTTCGGGGATCCCGGCAGCAGGTGTTGCGAGGTTTGCGAGCTTGGCTGGAGCTGGGCTTACTGACCCCAGAGCACTTTCGCCTGCTGGTGGAGCAGTATCGGCTGGAGGCGGAGGAGAGAGAAGCAAGGCCAGGGGCAGTTTCCCCTGGCGACGAGATCCCGGCCCGTCTTGGCTCGGCCTACGTGCTGTGGCTTTTAGGTTTACTTGGCATTTGTGGCTTGCACCGTTTTTATCTGGGCCGCTGGGGCACGGGGCTGCTCTGGCTGCTTACTTTTGGGCTGCTGGGGATCGGACAGCTCCTGGATTTGATTTGGATCCCAGGGATGGTGCGAGAAAGAAATGCTCGCCTGGCCGGATCTGGGGTTGAGGAACCTGCGGTCGAGGGGGGAGAAGAGCCCCAAGCTGCCCCTCAACCTGTTCGCGCCAGCGGTGCGGAGCACTATCGCGCTACTCGGACGGAGTCCTTGTCCCCCTCTCCCCCGGCACTGGCTGTTTTGCTGCGGAACTTGCTGTCCGAGCTAAGCGTGACTTGGCTGTTGCTGCTGGGCCTGTTTTTGGTGGTGGTGTCCTCGGGGGTGCTGGCGGCCAGCCACTGGGAGCAATTTTCTCCAACTGCTCAGTATGGGGTGCTCTTGGCCTATACGGCGGCTTTTGGGGTAGGTGCTGGATGGATCCAACGGCAGGAAGGGCTGCGTCTAACCGGTCAAACCTTGGAGGCTATTGCCCTGCTGCTGGTGCCGGTGAACGTGTGGGCCCTGGATGGGCTGGGGATCCTTTGGGGGATCCGCATCCTGGCGCTGGGCTTGCTGCTGGGGATCCCGTTGACGGCTGAGGGTCGGGTGCGCTCGCTGGGTTCAGGTGCCGGCTTTCGCGACAGCGGTGTGGAGCCCAATGCCTTTTCCAATGCCTTTTACGGAACCTTGGTGAACTTTTTGGCCCTCTCTGGCTTGCACGCTTTCTGGAGCTTGGGGCCGCAGGAGCTTCGCCCTGCTTTTGTCCTGGGGATCCTGTATCTGGGGATCCTCAGCACCGTGATTTACACCTGGAGCCGCCGGTCTCGGGAATTACGGGGCTCCAGGCTCTGGCTAATCGGGGCTGCCGGATCCCTGTTGATCCTGCGGGGGCTGCTGTCTGGGCATGTCCAAGTGCCGCAGTTGGGGTTGGCGGTGGCCCTGTTGGGTTGGCTAGCAGCGGAATGGCCCCAGGGATCCCCGGACGTCGTAGCAGAAGGCGCTCAGGAGGGGACGCTCTCCCGCTGGTGGGAGGGGAGCTGGGTGCTGTTGGTGGTGGGCTGGCTGCTGGCTGCCATTGGCTTGGCGGAGAGCCCTTTCAGCGGCTGGCAGTTGCTGGGGATTAGCCTGCTGGGGATCCATGTCTTAATCGGGCGCTTGCGCCGACACACCCAGTCGCCCCAGCGGGACGAAGTCCTTAGGGTGCATTTGACGTTGCTGTTCTTGCTGGGCCTGGAAACTTGCTGGGCTTTTTGGCAGGTGTGGCCAGCAAGCTGGCGGCAAGAGGTTGTAGCTACAGTAACCAACTGGTTTCAGCCCCTTGATTCCCCTTGGGGCTTGCTGGGGTTGGCGCTGCTGCCCTACGAGGTGCTGTGGCTGGGGTTGGCGGCCCGCTGGCAGAGGAGCGGTCCAGAAGCCGGTGAGACAGGCTTTTCTAGGCTGGTAGAACCAACAGAGCGCTTGGTTTTGGGGCTAGGGGGATCCCTGCTGCTCTTGAGCCTTCCCTATCCGGCCATTCGCTTTTGGCACTTGCTTTTGAGCGCCGGGATCCTGGCCTGGTGGCTACAACAAAAGTCCAGATCAGGAGAAACTCCCAACTTTCTTTGGGTACTCCTGACCCACGCCTACGGAGTGGGGGCACTGCTGGCCGGGATCCGCTGGCTTTTGCCCGACTTGTTCGCGCCAGCGGTGCGGAGCACTAGCCTGTCCAGTTGGGGAGTGGTTCTGCTGCTGGTGGGCCTATTGGAATGGGCAGGGCGGGTGGCTCTGGGTGGGTCAGGGCGCTTTTGGGGATTGCCCGTGGGGCTGTGGCAGCGAAGTGCAGATGGCATAGGGTCGGTGTTGGTGGGATCCAGCTACTTGGCGTTTTTGCTGCAACGGCTCCCCGAGTTGTCTGCGACGGGTGAACAATCCTTTGGCTGGCTGTGGCTGCTGGTGCCTCTTGTTTTGACGGCAGCTCAGGTATTGGCCCTGCCTCCCCTGGAGTTCATGCCCCGCTGGCTGCAGAGCCCAGAGCAAGGGGGATTGGGATCCCTTTCCTGGCAGCAGGGGATCCCGGAGCGCGGGTCTTTGCGTTTCCCGGCAGTTCTCTCCCTTTTGCTGGCCCAGTTACTCACCTTTGGAAGGCCGGGGGTTGAGTTTCTGGGTCTGGGCTTGGGGTTGCTGCTGATGGCCACTCAGGTGTGGGTGTGGGCCTCTTTCCCCTCCGCCGACCATGAGCTCCACACCGCCAACGCAGTTGTTCCAGCAGAGGTGCTGTTGACAGTGACGTTTGGCTGGGGGTTCGGTCTGGTGGGAATCCATCGGCTGTTCCCCGCTTTAACGGAGTCAGAATGGCTGACGGCCTTGGGGGTGCTGCTGTTGTTCGCGACAGCGGTGCGGAGCACTAGCGGCTGTCGCTACAGCCTAGGGACTCCGTTCCACTACCTCTCTCCCCGCCTTCGGGCAGCTTACCGACCGGTGCTGGATGGCTTTGGCTTTCTGCTGGGGATCGTACTTTTACTTTCCCTAACGTTGCAGACATTGCAGCCAGAAGCAGGTCGCATCGGTGGTGGAAAGTACCTGGATTCCCCAGTGGCTCTGACCCTGGCCTCTGGGACTGTCCTGGTGGCCATTGTTTTGCGGCTTTGGGTGGAAGTGGCTCCCGCTTTTTATCGCGACGGCGGTGTCCATCCTGCTGGCTTGGAGAGCGAAAGCCCGTCTCCTTCCAGGGCGGAGGATGTCTCAACTGGCGGCAGCGGTCAGGAGGCTTCGTCGGCCATCTCATGGTCTGTAATGGAGAGGCTGTCCTATGGGCTGATCTGGGCTTTGGAGCTGTTGGTGGCCAGCAGCCTCTTGTGGGTGGTGCAGGGATCCCGTCCTGTTGCCCCTCTGCTTGCCGTCATCAATCTGAGCCTGGGGATCCTCTTTTGGATTGGGCCGGAGAAACTCCTCTTTGAGCGGCCCGATCGCGCTGGTGGGACGGAGTCCTCAGGGGGACAACTCCTGCAGCGGGTCAAGGCTCTGAGTTGCTGGGGGACAGCGCCGCTGATCTATGCCGGCTTGGGCTGGCTGGGATCCCATGCCCAGTGGAGTGAGGTAACGGGCTTGGGCAGCTTAGGTCTCTCCATCGTGTTGCTGGGCCTGGGGCGTCGACAGGCGGTCCAACGGGCGCAAGAGCAAGGCCGGGAAGACCTCCGTCCTGCCAACTGGAAAGGGCTCCTGGGCGCTTGGGGCGTGTCTGTGGCCGCCTACGAGAGCTGGGTTTACTTCCTCAGCCAGCGAACTGGGGGATCCCTGGCAAATGGGTTGGTGTTGATCGCTCTGTTAGGGCTGAGCTTGGCCTGGGGCTACGGCTTTTGTCCCCCTTGGCTGGCGGCGACCCTGCAGCTTAAAAGAGCTGGGTTGCGCTGGATGGCCTTGGCCAACTGGGCTCTGGCCAGCCTTGTCCTCTGGTCTGCCCTTTTCGATCCTCGCCTCAGCCGTTGGGGACAGCTCCTCTGGGTGCTGACGGGATCCGGCCTGGTGGCCTATGCCGCCGGACAGGCGAGAACCTCAACTCTAGAATCTCCAACAGAGCAAAATTGGGTGCCAACGGTCTGGGGTTACCTCAGTGCATGGCAAGGAGCTGGGGTTCTGCTGGGCGGTGTGTTCCTGGGGCTGCCGCAGCTATCCATAGCGCGATGGGCCGGATCCCTGCTCTGTGGGCTGGGGCTGGTTTACCACGGCTTGCCCTGGCGACGGTGGGGCTGGCCGGCGGCTCCTTGGCAGAATACAGCCCTGGTGCTGCCCCTGGCCGCTTTTCTGGTAACCGCGGGAGGAAATAACACCCTTAATCTGCTGCTGGGGGCAACCTACTATGCCCTGCTGGCTATCTGGAGATCCCAAGTGCGCCTGGGCTATGTCAGCCTGTTCTTGAGCAACTGGATCCTGTGGAATTACGGCTGGCATCAGGATTGGGCTTCCCTGACGTTCTATGCCCTGCCCCTGGTGGGATCCCTGCTCTATGTGGCCCAGGTGGATCCGGGATTACAGGAAACCAACGGACGGCGGGGGCGGCATTGGCTGCGGCTGGTTTCCTTGGGCACATGGCTGCTGGTGGTGCTGGTGGAAACTCACGGGCAACGGTGGACGGGCTTTTGGCCGGTAGGGTTGGGTTTGGCCTTGGGTCTGCTGGGCTTGGCCTTGCGGGTAAGAGCCTATCTCTTCGTGGGCACGCTGGCCTTTGGGCTGGGGATCCTGCGGCAGGGATGGCTGTTGGTAACAACTGATGCGCTGCTGCTCTGGGCCACTGGGATCCTGCTGGGCCTGCTTCTGATTTGGACGGCAGCCAATCTTGAAAGGCGTCGAGAAGAGGTGGGATCCCGCCTCTCCGCTTGGCTAGGGCAACTGCAGAGCTGGGAATAGCTCCCCCAGTGGGAGAGGGGTCGAGAGTGAGCCAGTGGGGCAAGGGGCATGTCAAACTGGTGCTGGCCTTGCTTTGGAGGATGGGGTCTATTGCTGGGCAACGTTGACCCAAAGGTGTCTTCTCAGCCTAGGTGGAAAAAGCTTCTGCGGCAGATCTTGGCTCCTTGGCGCGAGTTCGATGGCATGTTGCTGGCCACGGTGCTGGCCTTGACAGGCATCGGCATTCTTGCCATCCGCAGCGCAGTCTGGGAGCGGCCCATCAGCCACTATTGGCTGCAGCAGTTGATCATGGCCGGGATCAGCCTGGTGTTTTTGGGAATGGTAGCCCGGATCCCGTATGAGCGGCTTTTGCGCTGGCACTGGTTCACCTACTTCCTGACCTTGGCAGGTTTAATTGCAGTGCTCTTTTTCGGCACGGCGGGGGGAGGGGCGGAGCGCTGGCTCTCCATCGCTGGCTTTCAGGTGCAGCCTTCTGAGTTTGCCAAGCTGGGGGTAATTGTTACCCTGGCTGCTCTCCTGCACCACTGGCCGATCAAGTACTTCAGCCAGATTTGGGTGGCCGTTGCCGTCATTGCTCCTCCCTGGATCTTGATTTTCCTGCAGCCCAACCTGGGCACTGCCCTGGTGTTTGTGGTGATTGTGCTGGTCATGCTCTACTGGGCCGGAGCCAAGGGCAGTTGGATCCTCTTGCTTTTGTCGCCGGGGGTGGGAGCCATTCTCTATGGCTTACACACTCGCCCAGAGCTGAGCTGGATGCTTTGGGTTTGGCTGCTCTGGTGTCTGGGAATGGCGGGGTTGGCTGCTTGGCGTCTCCCCTGGCAGTGGACGGGGGCCGTAACTTTTGGGGTAATCAACCTGCTCTCGGGGCAGTTGGGTCAGCTAGCTTGGCACCTTCTCAAGCCCTATCAGCGGCGGCGGCTGGAGATTTTTATCGATCCCATGCAAGAGCCCTGGGGAGCCGGCTATCACCTCATTCAATCCCGCATTGCCATCGGAGCCGGCGGCCTCTGGGGCCGCGGTATCCAGCAGGGCACCCAAACCCAGCTGGACTTCATCCCCGAACAGCACACGGATTTTATTTTCTCCGCCATTGGGGAAGAGATGGGCTTTGTGGGCACCCTGACGGTGCTGATCCTGTTCTGGATCCTGTGTGCGCGGCTGATCTGGATTGCCCAAGGGGCCAAGGACAATTTTGGATCCCTGATTGCCATTGGGGTGCTGGCGATGATCCTCTTTCAGGCGGTGGTGAACATCAGCATGACCATCGGCCTGGCCCCGATTACCGGCTTGCCTTTGCCTTTTCTAAGTTATGGCCGCTCGGCTCTACTGACCAATTTTCTGGCCATTGGCTTGGTGGAATCGGTGGTGATGCACCGCCAGCGTACTAGTCTTTTCAAGTAGGCAGGCTCAATTTGCCTCCAGCGGGTTTGGCCTCAACAAGGGGAAGCTGCTGCCAGCGTTGGGCAACACTGGCCAAGGATCTTAAGATAGGAACACGGAGCCCCGGCTGGTCGAGCTGGCATGTTGCGTTTGGATCCTGCCCTCTACTTTGACCACAGCGCCACCACTCCGCCTCGGCCTGAGGTGATCGAGGCCATGCAGATGGCGATGCAGGAAAGCTGGGGCAACCCCTCCAGCTTGCACGGGTGGGGAGAACGGGCCGCCATGGCCATGGAGCGGGCGCGGCAGCAGGTGGCCGAGCTGCTTAACTGTGAGCCGGAGGCGCTGCTGTTTACCTCAGGCGGGACGGAGTCCAACAACCTGGCCCTGTTTGGGGTGGCCCAGCGCTACTCTACTCCCCAACATCTCATCATCTCCAGCGTCGAGCACGCCTCGGTGGAGAATGCTGCCCGCCAGTTGCAGTCCCAAGGCTGGCAGGTCACCCGTCTGCTGGTGAACGCCGCCGGCCAGGTGGATCCCCAGACTTTGATCCAGGCGCTGCAACCCAATACCGTTTTGGTCTCCATCGTCCACGGCCAAAATGAGGTGGGATCCCTGCAGCCCATTGCAGAGCTGGGTCAGATCTGTCGCCAGGCGGGGGTGCTCTTCCACACCGACGCTGTGCAGACGGTGGGGCGGATCCCGCTGGATCTGGCGCAACTGCCGGTGGATCTGCTCTCCCTTTCCGGGCATAAACTCTACGGGCCCCAGGGGGTGGGGGCGCTGTACGTGCGCCCAGGGGTGGAGCTGCGACCGCTGCTGCGGGGGGGCGGGCAAGAACGGCGGCTGCGGGCTGGCACCCAAGGGATCCCGGGCATTGTCGGCTTGGGAGTGGCGGCAGCTTTGGCGGCCCAAGAGCTATCTCAAGAAACGGCCCGCCTGCGGCAATTGCAACGGCATTTGGCCCAGTTGCTAGCGGAGGTGCCCGGTTTGCGGCTGACCGGCCCCGTCCGTTTGGAGCAGCGCTTGCCCCACCACCTCAGCTACTGCGCCGCAGGGATCCCGGGGAATGTGCTGGTCAGGGCCCTAAGCCGCCAGGGGATCGCCATTAGCGCCGGCTCCGCCTGTAGCAGCGGCCAACTGATCCCCAGCCGCATCCTCTTGGCCATGGGCCACTCAGAAGCCGAGGCGCTGGGATCCATTCGCCTTAGCCTTGGCAAAGCCACCACCTACGCTGCGGTTGAGTATGTGGCCCGATGTCTACAAACGGAGCTTGCCTCCATCTCCAAATCCGTAGCCTTGGGGAATGCGGCAACTCAATCCCCGTTGTCGATCCCCGTCACGTAGCCGGATCGAAGGTCGGGCAGGCTGGGTTAAGGTGATAAAGAGTTACAGGGCTGGTCGCTATGGCTGAGATGAGTCCGTATCAGGTGTTGGGAATTAGCGAAGAAGCCTCTTTTGAAGAGATTCAATCGGCGCGGGCTCGGCTCCTGGCCAGCTTGGGCGCCGATGAACAGCAGCAAGAGCGGGTGGAGCAAGCCTACGATGCCATCCTGATGCAGCGCCTGCGCCTGCGCAAAGAGGGCAAAATCGCCGTTCCCGATCGCATTCGCTACGCCGAACAACGGGCTGCCCATCCTGAGCCGGAGCTGAGTTTGCCTCGCCCTGCTGCCCAAAATCCCCCCTGGGTCAGCCGCTGGTTGGATACCCCCTCTACCGCCGATGCCCTCTGGCCTGCGGCGCTGCTGGGTGGGCTGGGGGGTTGGGTTATCCTGGCTCCCGATGAGTACCCCTCGCTGCAACTGGCCTTGGGGCTGATGGCTTGTATCTATTTCCTGTACCGCAAAGAGCGCCGCTTCATTCGCGCTTTTCTCTTGGCCCTGGCGGGCCTGAGCCTGGGGCTGATGTTGGCCTACGGCATTGCCCTTCCTCTCACCGGTGGCGATGCTCCTGGTGCGCTGTTGGTGGGGATCACGTTTACGGTGATGTGGTTGGTGACCAGCTTTCTGCGCTAGCTGCCGGTTGGCAACGGATATCCAACCAGGGATCATCCTCACCTGCCAAACCGCCGCTGCCGCGACTGATAGCTAAGCAAGGCTTGGTGAAAAGCGGCTCGGTCGAAATCCGGCCAGAGGATGGGGGTGAAATACTGCTCGGTGTAGGCCATCTGCCAGAGCAGGAAGTTGCTGATGCGCATCTCGCCGCTGGTACGGATCAGCAGATCAGGATCCGATAAGCCGGTGGTGTAGAGAAATTGGGAAAAGAGGGCCTCGTCAATCTGATCCGGCTGCAGCAGCCCCTGCTGCACCAAGGTGGCAATGGAGCGGCAGGCTTGTAGGATCTCCTGTCGTCCCCCGTAGTTGAGGGCCACCGTCAGGCAAATGCCCTTGTTGTGCTGGGTGCAGGCCACCGCATGCACGATGGTTTCCTGCAGAGAGTGGGGCAGAGCCGACAACTGGCCGGCAAACTGGATGCGCACCCCCTGCTGCACCATTTCCCCCAATTCCTGCCACAGCACCTGCTCGAACAAAGTCATGAGAAAATCCACCTCCTCGCGGGCCCGGCCCCAGTTCTCGGTGGAGAAGGCATAGGCGGTAAGGGCTGGGATCCCCCAGTCATCACAACAGCGCAGCAGCTCCTTCAGGGCCGCTACCCCTCGCTGATGCCCAACACTGCGGGGTAAGCCCCGTTTTTGCGCCCAACGCCCGTTGCCATCCATCACCACCGCCACATGGCGGGGCAACAACTGCGGATCTAGGTCGGCAGGCAACTGCAGAAGATGGGCAGGAGAAAGGGTCATGGGGATCAGTCTTTCGGGAGGGTTTTCTCAGGTTTGCGAAAGAGTTTAGTCAGATCGGCAAGGGATCCCCACCAGCGCAGCGGCCCATTGCGAAACCAGGGGTGGGCCCACAATCCCTTTAGCGGAGCATCTCGTTTTTTGGCATCGCGGGGATTGCGCAACCGCTGTACCAGCAGTTCGTGTAACTTGGCACTGGTCAGAGGCCGCTCGATGCGCCCACCCTCCGCCAGGGAAATGGATCCCGTTTCTTCTGAGACCACAATACACAAGCAATTGGTCTGCTCTGTGATCCCCATCGCAGCGCGGTGCCGTGTGCCCAGCTGTCGGGAGGCGGCCCGCTCCGAAACCGGCAGGATGACCCCCGCTGCGCGAATGCGATTCCGATGGATGACCACAGCCCCATCATGCAACAAAGTTGAAGTCTGGAAAATGGTCTGCAAGATCTCCCGCGACACCCGCGCCTGGAGAGGTACTCCTTTGTCGGTAAACACCCGCGAGTCAATTGGTTGCTCCGGCTCAATCACAATCAGCGCTCCTGTGCGGTTTTGGGAAAGTTCTCGCACTGCTTGCACCAGTTCTTCCACCAAATCTTCCTCAGGATCCTCCTCGTCATCGCCTGCGTTGCTCGGCCACTCCATGCGGATGGCTCTTGCCAACTGCTCCAGCAGCCGGCGAAACTCCGGTTGAAAGAGCACGCCCATGGCTACAGCTGCGCCCAGGAGCAGGCGATCCAAGATCAGGTGAACCAAGGGGAGAGAGGCTGTGGCCAGGTACAGCACCAGCAGCACTATAAATCCCCTCACCAGCACCCCAGCACGACTTTCGCGGGTGTAGTAGAGAGCCAAAGCCAACAGAAAGACAGCCAGAGCCCAGTCCAAGAGGCTGAGAAAGTTAAACTGCTGTAGCCAAGCCCATAAGGCCGCCAGCATGGCGAAAAACCCCGTTCACGCTCCCCTCATTGCGGACCTTCTGCCTGGTGCCGTTCTGCACCTCAGAACCCCTGTTGGACTGCGGCCCCCAGACCAGCCTACCACTCACCTCCTGGCTGTCTTCCAGTCTTTCTCGCATGAGGTGCGTTGGCTGCGGTCGGCGCTGCCAGGAAAGGCTGTGCCTCTACTGACCAGATGGGTATGGGCAAACTTCCCCTTCAACGCAGCAACCGCTCTGGCAAGACATCTTGACGGATTAAGTCGGCATAAGTTTCTCGCCGCACAATCAACTGGGCCTCTCCCTCGTTGACCAGCACCGCGGCTGGCCGAGGGAAGCGATTGTAATTGGAAGCCATGCTGTAGTTGTAGGCCCCCGTCGCCAAAACCACCAACACTTCTCCTGCCATTGGGGCGGGCAGAAGCACATCCTTCAACAGCACATCCCCCGACTCGCAGTGCTTGCCGGCCACCGTTACCCGCTGCGTGGCCTCTGCCTCTGGTCGGTTGGCCAGAAGGGCGGTATAGCGGGCTTGATAGGTGATCGGGCGGGGGTTGTCGGACATACCACCGTCGATGGTGATGTAGGTGCGTCCTTGGGGCAGGTCATCGCTGGGAGGGATCCGCTTTTGCCCTCCCAGGGTGTAGGCGGTCACGGCAGCCGGCCCAATCACAGATCGTCCGGGCTCGCAGAGCACCTTGGGCAAAGGGATCCCGGACTGGGCAAAGGCTTGTTGCACCGCCGTTGCCACAGTTTCCACCCACTCCGGGATGGAGGGGGGATCATCGGATTCGATATAGCGGATCCCCAGGCCCCCACCCACATTCAGCTCTTGTAGGGGCAACCCTCTGCCCAGCCCTTGCCGCCAGATCTGGGCCAGCACCCCCGCCAGGTCGCGGTGGCCCTGTAGATCAAAAATCTGTGACCCAATGTGGGCATGGAGCCCAACGCACTGCAGTTGGGGATGGGCTGCCAAAAAGTCAAACACTTCCGGCAGTTGCCATTGGCCGATGCCGAATTTGCTGTCGGTTTGTCCGGTGCGGATGTACTCGTGGGTGTGGACGTCAATACCAGGGTTAACCCGCAGGAGCAGCCGCGCTGGCCGTGCGGGCGTGGTCAGGGCCGACACCTGCTGCAGTTCGTACAGGCTATCGACCACCAAAGTACAGCCCGTCTCCAGGGCCAAGTTCAGCTCGTCGAGAGACTTGGCGTTGCCGTGCAGATAGAGATCTTCACCTTTGGCCCCCGCCTGCAGGGCCGTGTACAGCTCCCCGCCAGAAGCCACATCCAACCCCAGCCCTTCTTGCAGCGCCAATGCACAGATGGCCAGGCAATTCCAGGCTTTCGTGGCGTACAAAACCCGGGATCCCCCGGCGTAGCAGCGGGCCCAGGTGTCACGGTAAAGCTGGCAGGCGCGGCGCAGCGTCCATTCGTCCAGGATGTAGAGAGGGGATCCAAACTGGCGCACCAGCTCCACCACGTCGCACCCCCCAATTTCCAAGTGCCCCCGGCTGTTGATACGGCTGGTCAAGGGGCGCAAAGACTGGTTGGGGGAAAGGGTCTGCTCTGGATGGGTGGGAGTGCCGAGGGTCGAAATCATGGTCAGGAGTCAGAAAACTGTCTTAAACGATATCAAGTTCCTTATTCAGTTTGTCTTGAAAAGTGCCCAGCTCTAACCCGATCCCTTTATACCCAGCTCTGGGGCTGCCTCGTTCCGCTTCGACTCTGACTCCTCGGTTTTGAGATGGCTGACAATTGGCACAGTGGGAGTGTGTCTGACTTACGCAACACCTTCTGCTATGATGAAAGACCGGTGTCAACGGGTCGATGCCCGAGGGGTTAAAGGGGGCGGACTGTAAATCCGCTGGCTTACGCCTACGTTGGTTCGAATCCAACTCGGCCCACCATCGGCTTTGCCCACGTGGCTCAGTGGTAGAGCACCCCCTTGGTAAGGGGGAGGTCACGAGTTCGATCCTCGTCGTGGGCTTGGCGCTCTGAAGATGATCCCAGCCGCTGGCGCTAGAAGAGCTATGGCCCGAACAACTGGGGAGATGACAAGAATCCTCCCCCTCGAGGGCGGGGAGTATGTCAAAATGCGGCAAGAACCCTCGAGTGGTCGCGATGATCCCACCGGATGGATCCCCCCTTGCTTCTGTTCCTGCCTGGCATAGCCTCACCCTCGCCGCTGCCATCCAGAAGTTGCAGACCGATCCCGATCGTGGCCTCACCACTCAGCAGGTGATCCAGAGGCAGCGGCAATATGGCCCCAATGAGCTGATCACCACTTCTGGCCGTAGCTCCTGGCAAGTCCTGCTGGATCAATTCCGCAACATCATGCTGCTGATGCTGATCGCCGTAGCGGCGATCTCAGCCACTTTGGACTTGCAAGAAGGCGAGTTTCCCAAAGATGCCCTGGCCATTTTGTTGATCGTTGGCCTTAACGGTGGCCTGGGCTATTTGCAAGAAAGTCGGGCGGAAAAAGCGCTGGCGGCCCTGAAAAAACTGGCCTCCCCTACTGTGCGGGTGGAGCGGGATGGCCTGTGGCAAGAAGTTCCAGCCAGCCAACTGGTGCCGGGGGATCGCGTGCTGCTGGAAGCCGGGGTACAGATCCCAGCCGATGGGCGCTTGGCCGAGGCCGTGAACCTGCAGGTGCGGGAAGCAGCTTTGACCGGAGAAGCCACCCCTGTAACCAAACAGGCAGATTGCGTACTCCCGCCGGACATCGAGCTGGGGGAACGGCGCAACATGGCCTTCATGGGCACCGAAGTGATTCAGGGGCGAGGGATCCTCTTGGTTACTGCCACCGGCATGAACACGGAGCTGGGCAAGGTGGCGAAGCTGCTACAAACGGTGGAAAACGAGCCCACTCCCCTGCAGCGGCGCATGAGCCAACTGGGCAATGTGCTGGTGTCGGGATCCCTGGCTTTGGTGGCCTTGGTGGTGGGGATAGGGCTGCTGCAAGCCGGGAGCATGGCCCCTTTCACCTCGCTTCTGGAAACCTCCTTGAGCATGGCCGTGGCCGTGGTACCAGAGGGGCTGCCCGCGGTTATCACTGTCACCCTGGCCATTGGCACCCAACGCATGGTGCGCCGCCATGCCCTCATCCGCCGCCTGCCGGCAGTGGAGACCCTGGGATCCGTGACCACCATCTGCTCCGACAAAACCGGCACCCTCACGGAAAACAAAATGGTGGTGACCGACATCGTTACCCCCGACCGCCATTACCACGTCAGCGGCAGCGGTTACATTCCCAAGGGATCCTTCTACTGCGGCGGCCAGCCCATAGATCCCGGGAGCGCCCCGGATCTGCAGGCCATCTTGCGGGCCGTGGTGTTCTGCAACGATGCCCTGTTGCAGGCCAGTCTCCAACCTGTTGCCGGGCGTAACCCTCGGTCTGCAGTTTCTTCCCCCCCTTCAACGCCCACCTGGTCCATCCTGGGGGATCCCACCGAGGCCGCCCTGCTGGTGGCAGCCGCCAAGGCCAACCTCCACAAAGGCTCTTTACAGGAGCGCTACCCACGGGTGCAGGAGCTCCCCTTCAGCTCGGAACGAAAACGCATGAGCGTGGTGATCCAAGAAAACGGCGGCTACTGCGTCTACACCAAGGGATCCCCAGAGCTGGTGCTAGAGCGGTGTGATCGCATCCAGAAAGGGGGCACTTGGCAGGAGCTGTCGGAAACCGATCGCCAAGCCATCCTCGGCACCAACAACCGCCTGGCCGCCCAAGGTATCCGGGTTCTGGGGGTAGCCACCCAGAGGCTAGAGCGGATCCCGGACAACGGGGAAGAGGTGGAGCACAACCTGGTTTGGCTGGGCTTGGTGGGGATGCACGATGCTCCGCGACCAGAGGCGCGAGAGGCCGTGGCCCGCTGCCGAGAAGCCGGGATCCGCACGTTGATGATTACCGGCGACCACCAACTGACAGCTGTTGCCATTGCCCGCCAGCTGGGCATTCTCGAGTCGGAGGATCAGGCGATTGACGGGCGTACCCTCTCCCGCTTGAGTTTCGAGGAGCTGCTGCAAACGGTACAAACCGTCAGGGTCTATGCCCGCGTCGCCCCCGAGCACAAGCTGCGCATTGTCCAGGCCTTGCAAAAGCAAAACGAGTTCGTGGCCATGACCGGGGATGGGGTCAACGACGCCCCTGCCCTGCGCCAAGCGGATATCGGCATTGCCATGGGCATCACGGGCACCGATGTGAGCAAAGAGGCCAGCGATATGGTGCTGCTGGACGACAACTTCGCCACCATCGTGGCAGCCATTGAAGAAGGGCGAGTGGTTTACAGCAACATCCGCCGCTTTGTGAAGTACATTTTGGGCAGCAACATCGGTGAGGTGCTGACAGTGGCTGCTGCCCCCATCCTGGGCTTGGGGGATGTGCCGCTGACGCCCCTACAGATCCTGTGGATGAACCTGGTGACCGATGGCCTGCCCGCTCTGGCCTTGGCTTTGGAACCGGCGGAGCCAGGGGTGATGCAGCGCCCCCCCTTCAACCCCAAAGAGAGCATCTTCGCCCAGGGGCTGGGAGCCTACATGGTGCGCATCGGCGTGGTTTTTGCCATCTCCACAATCCTCATGATGGCCATTGTGGAAGCCTACATCCCCCACTGGCGCACGATGGTCCTCACCACCCTGTGTATCGCCCAGATGGGCCATGCGCTGGCCGTGCGCTCCAACGAGAAGCTCACCATCGAGACCAACCCTTTTTCCAACCCCTACCTGCTGGGCGCGGTCCTGACCACTCTGCTCTTGCAATTGGCTCTGCTCTATGTGCCTTTCTTGCGCAGCTTCTTTGGCACAGAGGAGCTAACCCGCACTGAACTTTTGATCTGCTTGGGCTCTAGCACCGTGGTTATGGTCTGGGTGGAGTTGGAAAAACTCTATTGCCGCTGGCGCAAGGGATCCCGCTGAATCTTCACAATTATTTTTCACAATAAAGCATCTTCACAATAAAGAGTCTCTCTCCCTACTGCACCCAGAAACAAAGCTTTGAGCCAAGACTCATTTCCCCAAAAAGCCACTCTTGAGGAATCCTGCCCATTGCATAGAGGCCATTTCCGCAAGTTAGCTGAGCTTCCCCTTTTGACCTCCAAGATAAGCTGGAAAGACTTGCTGGGATACTGTGGAAAGGGGGCAGGAATCTCTGGGTTCTATGCACAGAGAGCTATGGGCGGTAGGGAAAACGGTGGGCCTGGTGGATCCCTCTGGCCTTGCCTTTTGGCTGCTGGGATCCCTCTTCTTGGCTCTCCTGCTGCTTGGCGTCAGCCTGGGGGAAAGTCAGCCGCTTTCTGTCTTCAGAGGGATCCTGGGATCCCTTTCTCGAAGATTTCCCTTCCAACCTCCTAGAGGCACCCCCAGCCCAGAGGCTCGTTTTCGGGCAGCCTTGGAAGCCAGCTTGGATGCTATTTACCTGCTGGAGGCGGTGCGGGATCCCGTTACCCGCGAGATCCGCGACTTTGTCTTTGTGGATGTCAACGCCAAGGGGGAAGAGCTCATTTCCCTCCAGCGCCGGCAGATCATCGGCCAGCGGCTGTGCGAGCTGCTGCCCATCAACCGCTGGGGGGGCTTTTTTGAGAAATACAAGCGAGTGGTGGAAACCGGCATTCCTCTGGAAGAGGAGTTCCCCATTTCGGGGCAGCCGGGCTTGAAGGCCAGTTGGATCCATCACCAAGTGGTGCCGGTGGGCGATGGGATCCTCATCACCAGCCGCGACATCAGCGAGCGGGTCAAGATGGAGCGGGCTCTACAGGAAAGCGAGTCTCGCTACCGCGCCCTCTACGAGGCCATTCCCGACTTGATTTTTGAGCTCAGCGCCGAGGGAGTCATTCTTCATTGCAAGCCTTCCCCTTACGTTCCCACCCGACATCCGCCTGAGTTTTACGTGGGTTGCCGCGCCCAAGACGTGTTTACTGGCTCGCTGAAAGAGCAGTATCCATCTCTGGCGGAGGGGGCCTTGGTCAGCCAGACGCCGCAGTACCTAGAGTACGAAGTTGAGATTGAGCCGGGGATCCGCTGCTATCGGAGAGCCTGCGTTGTCGCTCACGGGAGAGACAAAGTTTACATCCTGGTGCGAGATATCACCGAGCGGAAACAGGCGGAGTTGGCCCTTAGAGAAATGGAAGCCACCCAGCGGGCCATTCTCCAAGCCATCCCCGACCTTATTGTTCGCCTGAATCGCCAGGGCATCTGCCTGAGTTTTATTTCCGGCGGCGATGTCCATCTTGACTGCCCAGCAGAGCGCCACTTAGGTCGATCCCTCCAGGAGATTCTGCCGCCAGCGCTGGCCGAGCAGCGGCTTTTCTATGTTCAGCAAGCCCTGGCCACCCAAACCCAACAGCGCTACGAGTACAGCATTGAAGTTCAAGGGGAGGTACGCTACGAAGAGGCCCGCATTGTCCCTCTCAACAGCCAGGAAGTCCTGGCAATCGTGCGGGATATTACAGAAGCCAAGCAGGCGGAGCTGGCCTTGAAAGCCGCTGAACAAGTGCAGCGAGCCATTCTAGAAGCCATTCCCGACTTGATCTTCCGCCTGGATAGCCAGGGCATTTGCTTGAGCTTTGTCTGGGGGGGCGAGGTTGTTCCCTATAGCTCACCCGACACCTACGTGGGCCGATCCCTGCAGGAGCTTTTGCCACCGGAGTTGGCCGAGCGGCGGCTTTTCTTTGTTCAGCAGGCTATAGCTACCCAGACGCGGCAGCGCTACGACCAAAGCATTGAGATTCAAGGAGAGACCCGCCACGAAGAGGTGCGCATTGTGCCCCTCAACCCCCAAGAGGTGGTGGTGATCGTCCGCGATGTAACCGACAGGGTGCGATCCCAGCAGGCCGTCCAGGAAAGCGAGCAGAAGTTCCGGGCGCTGTTCGAGAATGCCGCTGTGGCCATCCTCATCCGCCATGCCGAGACCGGCGAGATCCTGGAGGCCAACTCCCAAGCCATTTCGGCCTATGGCTTCTCCAGCCTGGAGGAGCTGCGGGCCTTCGACGCTTCCGAGCAGTCTCCCTATCGCCAGGCTCTTCGGGGCGGGGAGTTCTCGCTGCAGTCCTACTTGGAGCAAGCCCGCCAGCAGGGATCCGCCCGCTTTGAGTGGCACTGGCAGCGGCAGGATGGCCGAGTTGTCTGGGAAGACGTGTTTGTGCAGCCCCTTGTCTTGCGCGGGATCCCGTGTTGGGTGTTTACCGCGGTGGACATCACTGCCCGCAAGTCGGCAGAAGCGGAGCTGGAGCAGTTTTTCTCGGTGGCTCTGGATTTGCTTTGCATTGCCGATGCCCAAGGGTACTTTCGCCGTCTCAACCGAGCCTGGGAGACCACCCTGGGCTATTCTTTGCAGGAGCTGCAGAGCCGACCCTTTTTGGAGTGGGTTCACCCGGAAGATGTCCCCGCCACGCAGGCGGCCATGCAGCAGCTTATCGAAGAGAAACGGCTGGATCACTTTGTCAACCGCTACCGCACCCAGGACGGCAGCTATCGTTTCATCGAGTGGCGAGCCTCTTTGGCCGGATCCCTGTTCTACGCCGCCGGACGGGATATCACCGTAGCCAAGCTGGCAGAAGAGCAGATGAAAGCAGCCAAGGAAGCTGCCGAAGCCGCCAGCCGCGCCAAGAGCGAGTTCCTGGCCACCATCAGCCACGAGATCCGCACCCCCATCAACGCCATTTTGGGGATGACCAGTCTACTCCTGGACACCTCCTTGGATCCGCAGCAGCAGGATTGGGTACAGACCATCCGCTATGGAGGCGAGGTGCTGCTGAACCTAATCAACGACATCCTCGATTTCTCCAAGATCGAGTCCCAAAAACTGGAACTGGAGGAAATACCCTTTTCCTTGCCGCAGTTGGTGGAAGAGCTGCTGGATTTGATGGCCGCCCAAGCCCAGAGCAAGGATCTGGAACTGGTGGCTTGGGTGGATCCCAGCCTGCCGCCAACCTTGATAGGGGATCCCAACCGGCTGCGCCAAATCCTGGCCAATCTGCTCAGCAACGCCATCAAGTTCACCCCCCAGGGAGAGGTGGTGGTGACCGTCGAGGCCGGGGAGAGGGATCCTGAAAAGCAATGGGTCAACGTTCAGGTGCGGGATACAGGCATTGGCATTCCCCCCGAAAAATTGGATCGCCTCTTCAAGCCCTTCAGCCAGGTGGATAGCTCCATCAGCCGCCAGTTTGGGGGCACCGGCCTGGGCTTGGCCATCAGCCAGCGTCTCTGCCAGCTCATGGGGGGAGCAATCGGGGTGGAAAGTCAGCCGGGCCAGGGATCCACTTTTCGCTTTCGCATCCCCCTAAAGAGGCCAGACCAGGAGCTGTTGCCAACCGCCGCACCGGATCCGTGCTTGGCCGGCAAGCGGGTTTTGCTGGTGGAAGATAACGCCAGCCAACGGCAGTTGCTATCCCGACTGCTGAGCGCTTGGGGCATGGAGGTAACCTGTTGCGCCTTGGCAGCAGAAGCCCAGGCTGCAGCTAGAACCCATTCTTTTGACCTAGCCCTGCTGGATGCCACTCTGCCAGGCCAGGATGGCCTAACCTTGGCGGCTAACCTGCGGAAAGCGCAACCCCACCTGTTGCCCATGGTGCTGACGGGGCGCAACTTCATCTCCACAGCAGACCCTCTCCCCACTTTGGCCAAGCCGGTCAAAGCCTCCCAACTGCGGAAGCTGCTGCTGGGGCTTGTGGGAGAAAAAGCTCCTTCCTCCTTATCTTCCTCTCCCGCCGCTCCTCCCTCCATTTGGGACGCGACCCTGGCCAGCCGCTACCCACTGCAGATCCTGGTGGCAGAGGATAACCCGGTTAACCAGAAGGTGATTCGCCTCATGCTGGAGCGATTGGGCTACCGGCCCGACATAGTCGGCAACGGTCTGGAAGCCGTCCAAGCTCTGCGCCTGCGACCCTACGATCTGGTGTTGATGGATATGCAAATGCCGGAGCTGGATGGTCTTGCGGCCACCCGTCGCATCCGCGCTGAACTGCCTCCTGAGCGCCAGCCTCGCATTGTTGTCCTCACGGCCAATGTGTTTTCGGAAGGCCGTGCTGCCGCCGAAGCTGCCGGGGTGGATGGCTACCTCACCAAACCCTTGGAGCCAGCCGCCCTAGTCCGGGTTCTTCAGGGATCCCTTCCCCTTCCCATCCCGGCCAGCCAAGAAGAGGATCCGCCCCTCGACCCCGTTATCCTCGCCCAGATGCGGGCAGTCTTCAGCTCTCCAGAAGCCTGGCAGGAGATGATCCAAACCTACCGGCAGGACAGCGAAGCTCTATTGGGATCCCTGCGGCAGGCCCTAGAGCAGCGGGATCCCCAAGCCATTGCTCGGTTGGCCCACCGCCTCAAAGGCGGCAGCAGCACCCTGGGCGCCAAACGTCTGGCCGAGCTGTGTCAGCAGTTGGAAAAGCTGGTTCATGCCGAGCCAGCCAGTTCTGTAAAATGGGACACTATAGAGCAAGCCGTGCAGAAGCTGGAAGTGGCATATCGGCAAGTTATCCTTAGTCTCTGAGTGCAGAGCCTTTCTCCCTCTCCTCTCAATGCCTATGCTGAGGCCCAATCCCCACCCTCCGCCCAGCTCGCCGGCGGTTCCTGAGGCCCAGGCGGGATCCCCCTCGCCTGAAAAGAAGCCGTTGTTGTTGATCGCGGACGATGAGCCCAGCCAGCGACTCTTGATTCGCTACGCCCTTGAGCGAGAAGGCTACCAAGTCCTGGAAGCCAGCAGCGGCGAAGTCTGTCTGCAGCTAGCCGCTCAACACCCAGTGGATATGGTCTTGCTGGATGCGGTCATGCCGGATGTGGATGGGTTTGAGTGCTGTCGCCGCCTCCATGCTCAAAACTCGGATCTGCCCATTCTCATCGTCACGGCGCTGGAAGATGAGTCCTGCGTGGATGAAGCCTTTGCTGCCGGGGCCAGCGATTACATTTCCAAACCCATTCGCTGGTCGGTTTTGAAGCGGCGCATCCGCCACCTGATCCAGGCCAGCCAAGCCCAACGCCACCTGCGGGAACTTAACCAAGCCCTAGAAGCCAAAGTGCAGGAACGTACCGCCCAGCTGGCCTGCCAGGTGCAGGATCTGCAGCAGCTCAACCGCCTTAAGGATAGCTTTCTGGCCAGCGTTTCCCACGAGCTGCGCACCCCCCTCACCAAGATCAAGCTGGCCCTGGAACTGTTGGGCCGCACTTCTCTCAACGAGAAGCAGTGCCAATACCACCGCATCGCTTTGGAAGAGTGTCAGGCTGAAATTGAGCTGATCAACAAGTTGCTGGATCTGCAGGGCCTGGAAGCCAAAGAGTTGAGCTCTGCGGCTGCCGCCATCGATCTCCACAGCCTTTGCACAAGCCTGCTCGACGGGGTGCGAGAACGGGCTCAGGCTCGGCAACTGAAGCTGGAGATGGCAGAGCCGACCTCATTCCCGGCAGTGCTCTACAGCTACCCGCAGCGGCTAACCCTGATCCTGAAGGAACTGCTGGAAAATGCCTGCAAGTTCACCCAGCCGGGCGGAACCCTCCGCTTAGAGGGGCAAGCCTTTCCCGGTGGGGTTGAGTTAAGAGTCGGCAATACCGCCCAAATCGAGCCTGAACACCTGCCCCACCTTTTCGAACGCTTTTACCGTGTGCCTTCTGAGGATCCCTGGGCGCAACCGGGCAGCGGCCTTGGACTGGCCTTGGTGAAGCAGTGGGTGAAGTATCTGCAGGGCCAAATCCGGGTCACCAGCCAGAAGGGATGGACTTGGTTTGTCCTTTGGCTGCCCAGCCTAGAGCCCTCCAACCGTTGACGCCCAAAGGCGGGTGGGAGGCAGCGATTGAGACTTTAGTGACCAACGACAGCAGCAGTCTCAGCAGTGGCAAAGGAGGTGCCACACCCACAACTGGCGACTGCGTTGGGGTTCTTGAAGCGGAAGCCACCGCCCAGCAGATCCTCGGAAAAGTCGACGGTGGTGCCGCTGATCAAGGTCATACTCAAGGGATCCACCGCCACCTGGATATCCCCAAAGTCGAAGGTATGATCGTCAGGGTTGGCCCGAGACTCGAAGTTCATTACGTAAGAGAGGCCAGAGCAGCCGCTCGGCTTGACCCCTAGACGCAGGATGGGCTGGGATCCCTCTTTTTCGTACTTGCTGCGCAGGCGCTTCAACTCTTGGATGGCGCTGTCGGTCAGGGTGATCATGACGAGAAGGCTCAAGGGTACGTTCTACTCCCCATCCTATCAAGGGTTTTTTCTCGGCCAGCGAGAGCAATTGGTAAGCTAGGGATCCCAATCCTTGAGGTCTTGCCCCTGTGACAGATCCCAACGCCATTCGGATCACCTTTTTGGGCACCAGCTCCGGCATGCCCACCCGCCAGCGCAACGTCTCCGGGGTGGCGGTGCAGTTTCCCCAGCGGTCGGAATGGTGGCTGTTCGATTGCGGCGAGGGCACCCAGCACCAGTTGCTGCGCCTAGACGAGCTGCGCCCCAGCCAGTTGCGCCGCATTTTTATCACCCACATGCACGGGGATCACATCTACGGCCTGCCGGGGCTGTTGGCCTCCTGTGGCTTGGGCAGCACCCCTGAGCACATCGATATCTACGGCCCGCCGGGCCTGGAAGAGTACCTGAAGGCCGTGTTGCGCTACAGCGAGACGCGCATCCCCTACGGCTTCCGCGTTCACACCGTCGAAACCGGTCTCATCCTGCAAGAGCCGGAATACTCCGTCTTCTGCGCGCCCTTGGATCACCGGGTGCCCGCCTTCGGCTACCGCGTGGTGGAACAGGATCGGCCAGGCAGCTTCAATGCAGCCAAAGCCCAAGCCGATGGGATCCCCTTTGGCCCTCTGTATGGGCAGCTCAAGGCCGGCCAATCCATCATCTGGCAGGGCCGCTGCTTTCACGGACGGGATTATGTCGGGGATCCCATTCCGGGCCGCAAATTCTCCTACTGCACCGACACGATTTTCTGCCGCAATGCTGTTGATCTCTCCCGGGCTGCGGATCTGGTCATCCACGAGGCTACCTACGCTCAGGCTGACTTGGAGCTGGCCCGCCGCTCTAAGCATTCCACCGCCGCCATGGCCGCCCAAGTGGCCGCCGAAGCCAAAGCTCAAGCCCTAATCCTCACCCACTTCAGCCCCCGCTACACCCCAGAGGCCCCCATTACCTTGGAAGACCTGCTGGCAGAAGCTCAGGCCATTTTTCCCAATACCCTGCTGGCCCGCGATCGGCTGACCTACGAGATCCCCCGTCGCAGCCCGTCCCCTCTGCCGGTGGGTGTGGGCTTGCCTCGCTAGAATGGTAGAACTGACTGTCTCAACCGGCAATGACGGATCCCAGACCTTACCCCGAACGCCCCCAATTTCCAGAGCGGCCCAAAACCGAACAACTGGATCAAAGTGCTGGCGAGTGGCGAACCTTCAGCGCTTTGCCCCCTGCCACTTCTCTGCCCCCGGTTCAAGCCGAGCGGCCAGCCCCGCAAACGGCTGCTGAGGGAGAACCCCTGCCAAAATTGGCTCCCTGGAGCAAACGAATTGGGGCCTTTGCCCTCGACTTTGGGCTGGGGCTGGGGATCTCCTACCTAGCCCAAGGCTTGGCTGCTCTGGTAGGGGCCAATGCAGGCGCCGTGGACATGACCGGCTATCTCGCCTTCTTCGCCACCTGGCTGGTGAACCGCGGCTATTTCCAGTCCCGCCCTGAGGGCCAAAGCCTCGGCAAATGGCTGCTGAACATCAAAACCCTGGATCCCGAAACCGAAGCCTCGCCGCACCTGGTTCGCTCTCTGGCTCGAGAGGGAGTGCTCTCCCTCTTTGTGCTCACGGAGGCCCTGCTGGTGCCTCTGGCTGCGGATGGGCTGTTTGCCGTCTTCGACAAGGAAAAACGCCAAACCATTCACGACCGGGCTGGACGCACCCTGGTCGTGGAAGCGGAGCGGGGCTATCACCTGGATGAAAAAGTCCTGCAGTTTTTGCAGGACATCCTAGAGGGGGACGCTGCTGACGACGTCAAATCGGCTGCTCGCGACCTGCTGCGCCAAGCCCAGCGCAATGACACCGTGCGGGATCTGTCCAAGCAGTTGCAGCGCCTGAGCAAAGATGTGGATCGCAACGCCCGTAGCCTACGGCAACAAACGGGCAAGCAAGTGAAAACTTGGGTTGATTCCGTCAAGGAAAAGTTGGATAATTGGTGATCGCGCTTATCGAGGTAAACCCCCATCTCCAGCCTCAGGATCTGGGATTGCAGTTTCCTCATTGCCGTTTACCTTCGTCTTGGGATCCGTCATGGCCAAAGCAAAGGGTGCCCGCATCATCATTACTCTGGAGTGTACGGAGTGCCGCACCAACGTCAACAAGCGCTCTCCAGGCGTGAACCGCTACACCACCACCAAAAACCGCCGCAACACAACAGCCCGCTTAGAGCTGAAGAAATTCTGCCCCCACTGCAACCGCCACACCGTCCACAAAGAGATTAAGTAGTTCAAGCCGTTTCGCCGTTCTCCTACTCTATGGTTTACGCTCGCCGCCGCCTGTCTCCCATTAAGCCGGGAGAGCCCATTAGGTACACCGATGTGGAGCTGCTCAAGAAATTTGTTACCGAGCGAGGCAAGATCTTGCCCCGCCGCATCACCGGCCTGACTGCCAAACAACAGCGGGAGCTCACCGCCGCGATCAAACGAGCGCGCATCATGGGTCTTCTTTACTTTGTCAACAAAGAGGGATAGCCTTCTCCGGATCCCGATGGGCCTGCAGCTTTCGCCGGAACTCCAAGCCCGCTTGTCCCAGCCCCTCAATATCGGCGGGGTAAAAGTTTTGAGCCGCGTCTTTCAGGCGCCACTGTCAGGGGTAACCGACCAGGTCTTTCGAGGGCTGGTACGCCGTTTTGCCCCCCACAGCTTGGTCTACACGGAAATGGTCAGCGCGACCGGCTTGCGCTATGCCCGCCAGTTGCCCCGCATCATGGAGGTTGGCGAGGGAGAGCAGCCTATTGGCATCCAACTGTTTGATTGTCGGCCCGACTTTCTGGCGGAAGCAGCCCGCATGGCTGTGGACGAAGGGGCGACCTTGGTGGACATCAACATGGGCTGCCCGGTGAACAAGATTACCAAAAACGGCGGCGGCTCTTCTCTGCTTCGCGATCCCGACACGGCAGCGCGAATTGTGGAGGCGGTGGCCAACGCAGTGGAGGTGCCCGTAACCGTGAAAACGCGCCTGGGCTGGTCAGATCAGGAGATCAACATTTTGGATTTTGCCCACCGTCTGCAGGAGGCAGGGGCGCAACTGCTCACCCTGCATGCCCGAACACGCGCCCAAGGCTTCAACGGCAAAGCCCGCTGGGACTGGATCCGCCGCGTCAAACAGCACCTGCGCATTCCCGTCATCGCCAATGGGGATATTTTCTCGACAGCCGCAGCGGTGAAGTGTTTGGAGGAAACCGGAGCCGATGGGGTGATGTGCTCCCGCGGCACCATGGGCTATCCCTTTCTGGTGGGGGAAATCGATCACTTCCTGAAAACCGGTCAAGAAAGACCGGCCCCCACTCCCCTGGAGCGGATTCAAATGGCCTTAGAGCATCTGCGCGGTCTCTGGGAGTACAAGGGAGAACGTGGCATCCGTCAGGCCCGCAAGCACATGACTTGGTACATCAAAGACTTTGCCGGAGCCTCTCAATTCCGTGCTCTCCTCTGTCGCATTGAGACGGTGCAGGAAGGGGAAGCCCTGCTTCTTCAAGCCATGGAGCGCTGCCAAGAAGCCACACCTCGACCGGAAGAGGCCATTAAAACCACCGAGGAGGTCGACCTTCTCCCTGAAGCCGGTTGGGCGTAGCTCCAAGGATCCCCACAATTGGAAATTGCTTGGAAATCGCCGCACGTCTGCCTTGGCTGTAGCCTGTGGCCCCGAAAAAGGCTATTGCGCCTGCTGCTGGGACAGGGCTGCCACCAACTTTTCTCCCATTTCCTGGCAACCCACTAAAGTCATTCCCTCAGAGTAGAGGTCTGGGGTGCGGTACCCTTGCGCCAAAACGGCTTCTACCGCCTGTTCGATGCGGTCGGCAGCTTGCGGCTGATCCAGGGAGTAGCGGAGCATCAGGGCGCCGGAGAGCACCTGGGCAATGGGGTTGGCTTTGTCTTGTCCGGCAATGTCGGGGGCCGACCCATGTACCGGCTCGTATAGGCCGGGGCCAGAGGATCCCAGAGAGGCAGAGGGCAGCATACCAATAGAGCCGGTCAGCATGGCCGCTTCATCGGAGAGGATATCGCCGAAGAGATTGCCCGTGAGGATGACGTCGAACTGCTTGGGCCAGCGCACCAACTGCATGGCGGCATTGTCGATGTACAGGTGGGAAAGTTCCACCTCCGGGTACTCAGCCGCAATGACATTGACCCGCTCCCGCCACAGTTGCGACACCTCGAGAACGTTGGCTTTGTCCACCGAGCAGAGCTTGCGCCGGCGTTTGCGGGCCAGCTCAAAGGCAACTCGGGCAATCCGATCCACCTCAGCTTCGCTATAGACCATGGTGTTCACGCCGCGCCGGGATCCTTGGGCATCCGTGAAGATTCCCTTAGGTTGGCCGAAGTAAATGCCCCCCGTCAGCTCCCGCACTACCACCAGGTCGATCCCCGAGATCACCTCTGGCTTCAGGGAGGAAGCCCCCACCAGTTGAGGGAAGACTTTTACCGGGCGCAAGTTGGCAAACAGCCCCAGCCCCGCCCTCAAGCCCAACAAGGCCCGCTCCGGGCGTTTCTCAGGAGGCAGAGCGTCATACTTGAAGTCGCCGACAGCAGCCAGATAAACGGCATCGCTCTCTTGAGCCATTTTCAGGGTTTCTGCCGGCAAGGGATCCCCGGTCTGGTCGTAGGCAGCCCCGCCGATTAGGCCCTCTTGCCACTGGAGAGCAAATCCCATCTGCCGGGCAACTGCATCCAAAACGGCTCGTCCCACCCGCATGATTTCGGGGCCGATGCCATCTCCGGCAAGGGCTGTGATCCGATAGGTTCGAGCAGTGGGAGAAGGAGCGCTCATGGGCAGTCAAGCTGAAAACGCGGGCGTAGAGATACTACCACTTCGGCGGGCTGGCCCATCCCTTGGCACACAGGTTTGCAGACAACTTCTCCAAAAAGCTCTCCAAAAGAGAAAGTGCAGCCCGGCCACCGACCTGCTGCACTCTCGAGCGAGCAACCCACCAAGCTGCAGTCCCAGATGTTCCTCTAGAACAAGCCCAAGGTGACCCACTTATCCAAGGGCAAGGTGGCACCTATGCCCAGGTAGAGGGTGACCAAGGTGCCGATCAGGAACACCGTTGTCGCCACTGGGCGGCGCAAGGGGTTTTGGAACTTGTTGACGTTTTCGATGAAGGGCACAAACAAGAGACCCACAGGAATGGCAGACATCAGAGCAATTCCCAACAGCTTGTTGGGAGCAATCCGCAGGATGTGGAAGGCGGGGTAGAGATACCATTCCGGCAGAATTTCCAGAGGCGTAGCAAAGGGATCCGCCGGCTCACCCACGCCTGCAGGATCCATAACCGACAGGCCGACAATCACCCCAATAGTGCCCAAGATCACCACCGGAAACATAAAGAGCAAGTCGTTGGGCCAAGCGGGCTCACCATAGGTCATGTGGCCCATGTTTTTCTTCAGCTTGGCTACAACTTTGGGGTTGTCTAGATCAACCTTGCGGGTAATGGCCTCGGTCGCTATCACCTGTTTTGAGACAGCCATGGGAGTTCTCCTTATCTAGGGACAAAAGTTCTGAAAAAGGGGCAGGTAAAGATCCCAGTTACCAGGAAAGTCAAAGGCGTCTGGGAGTCAAACCTTGCTCACAAAGGCCCAGAAATGCCTTGGCGGCGGATCATCAAAAAGTGCATGGTCATAAAGACTGCGGTCAGCCAGGGTAGCACGAAAGTGTGCAAGCTGTAGAAGCGAGTCAGGGTAGCTTGACCAACCGCTTCGCCACCCCGGATCAGTTGCACCAACAAGTCGCCCACCACCGGAATGGCACTGGGCACACCGGAGACGATCTTGACTGCCCAGTAGCCCACCTGATCCCAGGGCAGGGAGTAGCCGGTAACGCCAAAGGAGACGGTCAGCACCGCCAAGATCACGCCGGTTACCCAGGTCAGCTCACGGGGCTTTTTGAATCCCCCTGTCAGATAGACCCGGAAGGTGTGTAGGATCATCATCAGCACCATCATGGAGGCGCTCCAACGGTGGATGGAGCGCAACAGCCAGCCGAAGTTCACCTGGGTCATGATGTAGTTCACCGATTCAAAGGCCTCAGCCACCGTCGGACGATAGTAAAACGTCATGGCGAAGCCGGTGGCAAACTGAATTAAGAAGCACACCAGCGTCACCCCGCCGAGGCAGTAGAAGATGTTAACGTGAGGCGGAATGAATTTCCCTGTTGCGTCGTCGACGAAAGGCGTAATCTCCAGCCGCTCGTCCAACCAGTCGTAAACTTTGCTCATAATGCCTGCAATTCTTGAAATTGGATCTCGAGGGCGGGGCAAGCCCACTCCACTCAGCAATGTAACACAATCTTTTAACACCATCCTGGCGTCGGGCTCAGCTTGGGGACGAAGATCTCGATCCCAGGAGGCCAGGCAAGTTTTCGATATTGCGTTTTGTTCATGTTTCTTAATGTTTTTTGGGATCGATGGTTGTGCAGAAGCCGAGATACACAGGGATCCGCTGGAGAGGGTGGGGGATCCGCATTGTCTTGCTTGGGTGTTTGCTCTGGGCGAGTTTGGGCATTGGCGCCTGTCCGGTGCAGGCCAGCCGTTGGGGAGAAGAGCAGCAACTGCTGGCGCAGGCTTGGGCCTATGTGGATCGGGCCTATGTGGATCCGGGGTTTAACGGGCAAAACTGGTGGCAGGTGCGGCAGCGGTTTCTCTCCCGGCCCTTAAAGGAGCGCAAGCAGACCTATCAGGCCATTGAGGAGATGTTGGCCACTCTGGGGGATCCCTTTACTCGCTTTCTGGATAAAGAGCACTACCTCAGCCTGCAGACCTCCACAGCCGGCGAGCTGAGCGGTGTCGGCTTGCAGATTGCTATCGATGAGCAGGGGGCGGTGCGGGTGATTGCCCCCATGGAGGGCACTCCTGCCGAGCAGGCCGGGATCCAACCTCAGGATGAGATTTTGGCGGTGGATCGGGTGCCGGTGGCGGGGCTGAGCCTGGACGAAGTGGCCGAGCGGATGCGGGGGCGCAGCGGCACGCCGGTTACTTTGAAGCTGAGGCGGCAGGATCGCATTTGGGAGGTGGAGCTGGTACGCCAATCGATCACCATCAACCCCGTGCGCACCCGTTTTTTTGAGCTGCCTCAGGGATCGGTGGCCTACATTCGCCTCAGCCAGTTCAACGGCAATGCTGCCGCTCAAGTCCGCCAAGCCATTCAGGCCGCAGAAGCTCAAGGGGTGCGGGGCTACATTCTCGATTTGCGCAACAATCCGGGGGGACTCTTGCAGGCGGCCATTGAGATCGCCCGCTTCTGGATCCCCAAGGGTGACATTGTGCTGGTGACGGATCGCCACGGCATTCAAGACAGCATTCCCGCCACCGGCGAGGTGCTCACAGAGGCGCCGCTGGTGGTCTTGGTAAATCAGGGCAGCGCCAGTGCCAGTGAAGTGTTGGCCGGGGCACTTCAGGATAGTGGGCGAGCCCAACTGGTGGGAACGCGCACCTTTGGCAAGGGTCTGATTCAATCCCTGCTGGAGCTGGCGGATGGCTCGGGGCTGGCGGTGACCACGGCCAAGTACCTTACCCCCAGCGGCCACGACATCCATCGCCAGGGGATCCAGCCCGATGTGGTGGTGGCGGAGGGATCCGCTCCTCTGACGGCGGAAACCTTGGCCGGGCCGGAGGACATCCAGCTGCAGCGAGCCTTGGAGTTGTTGGGGCAGACCCAAGGGATCCCGGTGGCCAAAAGCGGGTGAGGGAGGAGATCCCGCTCCAGACCCAGATCTCAATCGTTGGCATTAGGATTTGGATTCCTGTTTGTTTTCAATTCGTTTTAGGATCAGAGGCAGGGTTTTCTGGGCCACTTCTCGGCTCCAGCGCCGGTTTCTGACTCTGTCCGCTCCCGCCCGCATGAACGCTATCCAGCAATTTCACCACTTTTTCAACTGCTGCATTGGAGCTTGGCGCACAGAGCGCACCTACCATTACCTAGACCGTGGCGAGGTGGAGCGCTCCCGCACCGAGTTCACCATTCGCACTCTCACCCCTGAGCTCAAGCACAAGGTGCTCACCGACAACAACTACCCCAACCACAACGTGGATGGTTTTTTGGGCTTTCACTTGGCTTTCGAGACGGTTTCCGAAAAGGGGGAGGAGGCCGGGCAAGAGCTGAACATGCTGTTTGTCCCTCGGCAGGAAACCCCCCTGGGGCTGCAGGGAGACTACCTGCGGGATCGGGCCTACGAGGAAGATCGCCCGATGGTGGCGGCTTTCCGGTTTGATCCCGGATCCCTGCAACTGGTGATGACCACCACCTACACTCGTGTGGTTGCTGTAGATACCATCACTCTACTGAATCCGCGCCTGCGCCTGCGGCAGATCCTTACCTACCAACGTCCCCCTCAGGGTCAGCCTTTGCAGGAGCTGTTGCTGGTGGGGTTTGGGGTAGAACAGAAGCTGACGTGACCTACTCCCGCACTCATGCTGATGCATAGAGGACGGGGCTTCCCGGCGGTCTAGCTAACCTGCGGATCCTGAGCATGACGCTTCCCGAAGACTTGAGATTGTCTCAGCACTTGGCTCTGATCCAGTTGAGGTTCGAGCGAGGACAATACCGGCAGGCGCTAGAGGAGGTTAAGCAGGCCCAAAGCCGCTATCCGCAGTCGGGTAAGCTACGGCTCTGGCAGGCCCTGGCCCAAGAAGCCCTTGGCGAAACGCAGGAGGCCATCCTGTTGGCCCAAACCTTGCTGCGCAACCCAGATCCAGAAGTTGCCCAGCAGGCTCGCTATGTCTTGGGTATCTGGCAAGCCCCTCGTCTGCGGCGTCCAGCGGAGTGGTTGAGCGAAATTCCCGATCTCAGCCGGCTGGAGGAAGCTGATCCCCCAGAGTACCGCTTGGCCTATGGGCGCTCCCAACGCAAAGGCCCTTCCCCAAGATCTGGGGATCCCCTCAGCCGCCGGGCAGCGGATCCCCCGTTGGACACTAAGCCCCTCATCTGGGTGTTGATCGGGATCCTCTCGACCCTGCTGGCCGTGATGGCTTGGCTGCCCTAGAGGGGGGTATAACCCTCGCCGCTGCTGGGTTAGTGGGGAGCATGCGTCTAACCCCCGAAACCCTGAACTTTGCTGAATTTACTGAGCTTTAGGCGGTTTGGCAAAAGTCATTGAGAGGGATATAGTAGACCAAGTTTCCCCCTGATCCTTGAGTCCACCGCAACGGTTGCCGGGAAGTGAAGGGGGAAAGCGCTCGGGGGGTATTCCTCAGGGCTTTGCGGGATACCGCCTTCCTGTTTGGACTCCGTCCCGCTGACGCGAACAGAGATAGGCAGGATGCGATCGCTTCTTTCCTGAACCATGTTCAGGAGAGTTCAGCGTGAATGTATCAGATACTGGGAATAGAGGAGACGCTAGGTCTAGCTCAGGGGAGCGGATCTGCGTCCAGGGATCCCGACAGGCTCCTCGGCAATTGGGGCAGAAAGCGGAGGTTAAGAGTGGCTACACAAACATTGGTGATGGAGGCAGTGGAGCAGTTGGGCCTGCGGGTCACGCTGGGAGATATTGCATCCAGCACGGGCTTGGCTCTACACGAGGCCAAACAAGAGCTGCTGAATTTGGCCCAAAAGGCGGAGGGGCATCTCCAGGTTTCCCGGCAGGGGGAGATTACCTACGTTTTTCCACCGGATTTTCGCAGCATTCTCAAGCGCAAGGAGCAGCAGGATCAGCTGGCGGCCCTGCGGCGCAAACTGTGGGGGGGCTTCCTCTATGGGCTGCGCATCTCCTTCGGCATCCTGCTGGTGGTGTCGATTGTCTTGATCGTCCTGGCGTTGATTGCCTTGCAAATGGCCAGCAGCCGCGAGCAGGACAATCGCAGCCGGTCGCGGGGGATAGGGTTTTACTACTTCCCCAACCTTTGGATCGGCAACCCCTTCTGGGATCCCTATCCCTACTATGGCAGCTACTCCGGTCGGACGCGCCCCCGCCAGCCGCAAAAATCCGAGCTGAACTTCCTGGAAGCGGTGTACAGCTTCCTCTTTGGGGACGGGGATCCCAATGCCAACCTGGAGGAGGAGCGCTATGCCCTCATTGGCCAACTGATTCGTGCCAATGGGGGGGTGATCGCAGCGGAACAGGTGTTGCCCTACCTGGATGTGGAGCCGGGATCCCCGGCCTTGGAATACGAAGATTACATGCTGCCCATTTTGCTCAAGTTCGACGGTCAGCCGGAGGTCAGCGAGGACGGGGACATTGTCTACCGCTTTCCGGAACTGCAGGTGGCCGCCTCAGAGCGTGAGCCCAAGAGGATCCCCGAAGTGTTGCAGGAGAAACCTTGGGTGTTCAGCCGGGCCACGCCTGGTCAACTGACCCTGGCAGGGGGTTTGGGAGTTCTCAATTTCTTTCTGGCCGCCATTCTCTATGGGGCACGGGAAGAGGTGGCAGCGGCAGCCGGCAGCAATGCTTTTTTAGCCTTCATCTACCCGTTGATCGGCTTCCTCTTCCTCTACGGCACGCTGTTTTTGGCGGTGCCCGCCGTTCGCTGGCTAGCCTTGCAAATCCGCAACCAGGGGGTGGAGCGTCGCAATCGTGTCCGGCAGCTTTGGCGAGAGCATCTGCAGCATCCCACAGAGGCGCTGCTGCGCAAACTCAACTTTGCCCGCCGCTTCCGCCGTCAAGAAGTTGTGCCAGAGTCGGACACCATTTACTCAACCGATCGGGATTTGATCGAGCAGCGGGACTACCGTCTGGACGAGCCGGCATTCCGCCAACTTTTGGAATCCGAAGCTCAGCAGGATCGCCCCGAAACCGAACAAGTGCGCAAGCCGCGTCCCCTCTAGAGAGGTCATGGCCGTTGGGCAAACTCCCGGTCTGCCGTTTGAGCTGAGACCCATTCGAGTTTCTTGCCCAGCCGGAGAATCCGGCGCTTGGGTTTGCTTGGACTTTTTTCTCCCCCGGAGAACTTACAGCAACCACTCCGAGACCCGCTCCCCCACCTTCTGCAAATCCAGAGGAATGGCCACCGCCTTGCCCATACGGGGTCTCTGACGGGTGGCTTCGATTTCCCGACGCACCGCTTCCCACACCCCCCAAGCCTGCAAATGGGCCAGCACGTTCTCCAAGTGGGCCAAATACTCGGCCTCGCTCAAGGGGAAGGAGGGCTGCTCCAGATAGCGCCACATCACCAGCAGCACCACCTTCTGCTGGATACGCCGCAGCTGCACGTCGTAGGAATAGCCCCACTTCTCGCGCAACAAAGCTTGAAAGTCGGATCCCTTCATCAGACTTGTCTGAGGCTGGCTTGGATCTGGCTCCAATCGCGCTGGGTGGGCCGCTCACCTTGGGAAGGAAGGCCACGGCCTCTTACAGCGTTGCATTTCTTAACGATATTGGCCAGAGGGGTCGGTTAGGATGATGTCGCTTGTCAACGAACGTTAAAACTTCTCAGGTCTGCATTTGCCATTATGACGGAAGCGGTTAGCAACTTTGAAGCGCCCCCCATGAGCCGGCGGGTTCTTCTCAATGCCCTGCTCAGCGGCTCTGTGGGAGTCGTGGTGGTGGGCGCCCTCTACCCGGTGGTGAAGTACTTTATTCCGCCCTCTGCCGGTGGAGGGGGGGAAGGCCTCATCGCTCAGGACGCCCTCGGCAAGCCCATCAGCGTCAGTGAACTGTTGGCCACCCATGCCGCTACGGATCGGGTGCTGGCCCAAGGTTTGAAGGGGGATCCCACCTACATCGTGATCGACAACGGGGCGGTGGCCAACTATGGCCTCAACGCGGTTTGTACCCACCTCGGTTGCGTGGTGCCCTGGAATGTGGGGGAAAACTTGTTTAAGTGCCCTTGCCACGGATCCCAGTATGCGGCCAATGGCAAGGTGATCCGGGGACCGGCTCCCCGCTCGCTGGAGCTGGTGAGCGCCACTGTGGATGGCGACAACGTCCGCTTCAGCCCTTGGCAAGGCCCCGATTTCCGGGAAACCTAAAGGGCAAGGGATCCCGCTGGCTGTGCCGGCTTTTGCCGAACGATTTGGGGCAAATTGTCGAGATGGCTGTTCCAAGACTGTGTCCTAAACCTGTGATGGAAATTCATTCTGAGCTGAGAGTTATGAAGCGAATTGGCTTGGTCTTCTGCGCGCTGCTGCTGCTGCTGGGGATGGGGGCACGTCCGGCGGCAGCCTACCCCTACTATGCCCAGATGGCCTACGACAACCCCCGCGAGGCGACTGGAAAAATTGTCTGTGCCAACTGCCACCTGAACGCCATGCCCACTCGCGCCGAGGTGCCCCAGGCCGTCACCCCCGGCCAGGTGTTCACCATCAAAGTTGGGATCCCTTATGACCTGAGCAAGCAGCAGGTGCTGGCAGACGGCAGCAAGGGTGGGTTGAATGTGGGCGCGGTGGTGGTCTTGCCGGAGGGCTTCCGTTTAGCCACCGAAGCCGAGATGACCGAGGAACAACGGCAAGAAACTGCCGAGACCTACATCACCCCCTACAGCGACGCGAAGCCCAATATCCTCTTGGTCGGGCCTTTGCCGGGCGAGCAGCATCAAGAAATCGTCTTCCCGGTGGTGGCCCCTGACCCGAAAGAGGATCCCTCGGTGGCCTTCATGAAGTATCGCGTTTACATTGGGGCCAACCGGGGTCGCGGTCAGCTCAACCCCGACGGCAGCCTCAGCAACAACAACGTCTTCCGCGCCCCAGCCACGGGGCGTCTGGTCAACATTGCCACCCTCGACTCCGATATCAGCGATCTGCCGGCTGAATTGGCCAGCCTGGTGCCCCCGGAATATGAGCTGCCAGGCACGCGGGTTCTCAGCTTCGAGAGCGAAAGTGGGATCCACAACCTGGTGGTGCCACCTGGGCCGGAGCTGGTGGTTGCCGTTGGCGACAGCGTCAAAGAAGGGGATCCCGTCACCAACAATCCCAATGTGGGCGGCTTTGGCCAGGTGGAGCGGGATCTGGTGCTGCAAAGCCCGGATCGGGTGAAATGGCTGGTGGCCTTCCTGGCAGCCATTACCATTACCCAGGTGCTGTTGGTGCTGAAGAAAAAGCAGGTGGAGCTCATTCAAGCCGCCGAAATCCTCGGCTAGCTCAAGCTCTTTCCTAGCCTGCACCTCGGAAGCATATCCGGGGTGTTTTTTGTTCGGTAGGGTTCCAAGGTAGCCTCAGCTCTCCTCTGATCACCTGCACAGCCTGCCCGGCAATCTCCACGCGAGAGCCGAGATCGCGACACCAGAGCTCCCCGCCGCGGCTGGATAGCTGGTGGGCCTGTAACTCAGAGCGACCCAGGCGTTTGGCCCAATAGGGCATCAAAAGACACTGGGCGGATCCCGTCACCGGATCCTCCGGGATCCCCAGCCGAGGAGCGAAAACGCGGCAGACGAAATCCGGCCCATTCCCCAGAGCCGCCCCAGAGGCTGTGACGATCAACCCCGGAACGGGGAGTGCTTGAACCTGGGCCAGATCCGGTTGCACCTGCTGCACTTGTTCCGCCGAAGCCAGCACCGCTACCCCCATGTCCCCCCGGTATAGCTCCACAGGTGGGATTCCTAAAGCTGCTGCTACTTGCTCTTTGGCTTCTGGCCAAGGTTCCGGACTGCGAGCAGGAAAATCCATGGCCAGGCGATCCCCTTGCCGCCGCACCTGCAACAGGCCACTGCGGGTGGAAAAGGCTACCCTCTCCGCCTCAGGATGCACCTCGGTGAACAGCACATGGGCACCAGCCAAGGTGGCGTGGCCACAGAGATCCACCTCGGTGGTGGGAGTAAACCAGCGCAGACCATAGTGGGGAACCTCGCCCTGGGATCCCTGAGGCAGTAAAAAAGCCGTCTCCGACAAATTGTTCTCTGCGGCAATGGCCTGCATCAGCGCCTCTGGCAGCTCCTGAGGCAGCAAACACACCGCCGCGGGGTTACCTGCAAAAGGCACTGCCGTAAACGCATCCACCTGAAACAACGGGATCCACACCTTCTCAACCAAGCCCAACTCAGGTCATGATCCCACAGCAGACCCCAAAGTAGGGGGATCCGCACCCCGACCGTACCCGCCAAAAGCGGGATCCCACCGACAGAGGCTATTGTCAGGCCAGAAAGTTGGCTGATAAACTAGCACTCGTAAGTCGAGAGTGCTAAGTCGCTTCCCTTCGGGGAAGTGGAACTAATGGAAATGAAAACTTCAGCTTCGTGCTTTAGGATCACGGAGGACATTCGTCATGGCTGCAGTAGCTCTTAACGTCTCTACCCTGAAGCCGCTGGGCGACCGCGTGCTGGTCAAAATCGCTCAGCAGGACGAGAAAACCGCAGGTGGGATCTTCTTGCCGGACACTGCCAAGGAAAAGCCCCAGGTGGGGGAAGTGGTTGCTGTTGGCCCTGGCAAGCGCAACGACGAGGGCAAGCTGATCCCGATGGAACTGAAAGCCGGCGACAAAGTGCTCTACTCCAAGTATGCCGGAACCGAAGTCAAGCTGGGCAGCGATGAATATGTGCTGTTGGCCGAGCGGGACATTCTCGCCATTGTTCAGTAATGGTCAGTGATTCAGCAGCAGTTCAACGAACGATTGAATCCTTGAGACTCTGTTTCACCCTTACCTGCATTTGCATCGGAGAGGTTGACTATGGCCAAATCAATCATCTTCAGTGAAGAAGCCCGCCGCGCTCTAGAGCACGGCATGGATATTTTGGCAGAAGCCGTAGCCGTTACCCTGGGTCCCAAAGGGCGCAACGTCGTGCTGGAGAAGAAGTTTGGCGCCCCCCAAATCATCAACGACGGGGTAACCATTGCCAAAGAAATCGAGCTGGAAGACCACATTGAGAACACAGGCGTTTCCTTGATCCGGCAGGCGGCTTCCAAGACCAATGACACGGCTGGGGATGGGACCACCACGGCCACGGTCTTGGCTCACGCCATGGTGAAAGAAGGTCTGAAAAACGTGGCTGCCGGCGCCAACCCGATTGCCCTAAAGCGGGGGATCGACAAGGCGGTGAAGTTCTTGGTAGACAAGATCGCCGAGCATGCCCGCCCGGTCGAAGATTCCAAAGCCATTGCCCAGGTGGCGGCCATTTCCGCCGGTAACGATGAAGAAGTGGGCCTTATGATTGCCGAGGCCATGGACAAGGTGGGCCGCGAAGGGGTGATCTCCCTGGAAGAAGGCAAGTCCATGACCACCGAGCTGGAAGTGACGGAAGGGATGCGCTTCGACAAGGGCTACATCTCCCCTTACTTCGTCACCGATACCGAGCGGATGGAAGCGGTTCTGGAAAACCCCTACATCCTCATCACCGATAAGAAGATCACCCTGGTGCAAGACCTGGTACCGGTTCTGGAGCAGGTGGCCCGCGCCGGTCGTCCTCTGCTGATCATCGCAGAAGACATTGAGAAAGAAGCGCTGGCTACCCTGGTGGTGAACAAGCTGCGGGGTGTGCTGAGCGTGGTGGCGGTAAAAGCCCCTGGCTTCGGGGATCGCCGCAAGGCTATGTTGGAAGACATTGCCATCCTGACCGGTGGTGAGGTAATCAGCGAAGAGCGCGGCCTGAAGCTGGAGAACGCTCGCCTCGATTCCTTCGGCACTGCCCGTCGCGTCACGGTAACCAAAGACAATACCACCATCGTGGCGGAAGGCAACGAAGCGGCCGTGAAAGCTCGTTGCGAGCAAATTCGCCGTCAAATTGAGGAAACCGACTCCACCTACGACAAAGAAAAACTGCAAGAGCGCCTGGCCAAGCTCTCCGGCGGTGTGGCAGTGATCAAAGTGGGCGCGGCCACTGAAACCGAGATGAAAGACCGCAAGTTGCGCCTGGAAGATGCCATCAACGCCACCAAAGCGGCGGTAGAAGAAGGGATCGTTCCCGGCGGCGGTACCACCTTGGCACACCTGATCCCGGTGGTAACCGAGTGGGCGCAAGCCAACCTGTCCGGCGATGAACTGGTGGGGGCCAACCTGGTCGCCCGCGCTCTGGGCGCTCCGCTGCGCCGCATTGCTGAGAACGCCGGCCAAAACGGCTCCATTGTGCTGGAGCGGGTGAAAGATAAGCCCTTCAACACCGGCTACGATGCTCAGAACGACGCCTTCGTGGATATGTTCGAGGCGGGCATTGTAGACCCGGCCAAGGTTACCCGTTCTGCCCTGCAAAACGCCGCTTCCATTGCGGGGATGGTGCTGACCACTGAAGCGATCGTGGTGGACAAGCCCGAGCCCAAAACCAACACGCCGGCAAGCAGCGGCAGCGGCATGAGTGACTACGACTACTAATCCGTTGACCGCCACAGCGAGGTGGATCCCTGAGGCTCACCGAAGAGCCCATGGGCACTTCGCTTCCTGGCCAGGCATCTTGGATGAATCTTTCGGGATCCCCTGGTGGGATCCCTTTTTTATGGATTTTTATTTTTTATCAAGACAGGCGAGCTGGCGGGATCATTCCCAATACCCATGCAACAGCAGCGCAACTGTCTGTGACGTTGATCCCCCTCTACCTTTGGGAGAGGGGCTGGGGGTGAGGGCGCCGGAGCCATGCAATCGGGAACTGCCTCAAACTGGCTCTTGGAAATGGCTTTGATCTGTCGAACTTGAGGAAAAGGGGAAGGCGGTGTGGCTCAGTTGATTTGCATTGGCCTGGATCTGGCTTGGTCGCCCCGCAACCCTTCCGGTCTGGCCACGCTGCGAGTCCAGCTCGGGGATCCCGGCAGGCAGAACTTGACAGGCTATCTGGTCGATAGCCGCATTCTCCAGACGGATGAGAAGATCCTGGACTACATTCAAGCTCAGGCGGGAGGGGATCCCTGCTTGGTGGCGGTGGATGCGCCCTTGCGGGTTCCCAACCTCACAGGACAACGGCGGGCCGAGGCCGAACTGAACCAGGTGTTTCGCGCCTACGCAGCCGGGGCCCACCCGGCCAACCGCCGGTTACTGGCAAAGGGCGGCCAAGTGAGAGGAGAAGCCCTGGTGCAAGCCCTATCCCGCTATGGCTTTCGGGAGCAGGCCAACATCGAGCGAGGAAAGCTTACCCGCCAAGTGACCGAGGTCTTCCCCCACAGCGCCTTGGTCAGCCTCTTTGGCCTCAGCCGCACTCTAAAATACAAGGCCCGCCCTCGACGCACCTGGCCGGAACGGCAACAAGCTTGGCAACTTTACCAGCATCATCTGCGCTCTCTAGCTGCCGCTGACCCGGCTCTCCAGGGCCACGAGGAGCTGCTTCAAGTGGAGGTGGGATCCCTCAAGAGCCGTCGGCTCAAAAACTACGAAGATCAAGTGGATGCCTTGATGTGTGCTTACATCGCCCTCTACGGGTTCCGCTGGGGATCCGAGCGCTGCCGCAGTTTCGGCACCCTGCAAGAAGGGCACATTTTCACGCCCTTGCCCCCTCGAACCTCTGAGGCTGATTGAGACCCGCTCCGGGATCGCAGCCAAGAGAACAAGACTCTCGCTGGCCTTGGATCCCTCCTTGGCGGCATGATAAGAACAAGGATCCGCAGAACAGGGGAAAAATGGACGTGCAACTGGGCCGCAATCGGCAGGCAAGACGCGCTTACGGGCTGGATGAAATCGCGCTGGCCCCAGGCAGACGAACGCTGGATCCCAGCCTGGTGGATACCCACTTCACCCTGGGAGGGATCCAACGGCAAATCCCCATCATCGCCAGCGCCATGGATGGCGTGGTGGATGTGCGAATGGCCATTTTGCTCTCGGAGCTGGGAGCTTTCGGGGTGTTGAACCTGGATGGCATCCAAACCCGCTACGCCGATCCCGATGAGGTGTTGGATCAGATTGCGTCGGTGGGCAAAGACGAGTTTGTGCCCCTAATGCAGCGCCTCTACAGCGAGCCGGTGAAGCCAGAGCTAATCCAAGAACGCATCCGCCAGATTAAAGCCTCCGGCGCCATTGCCGCCGCTAGCTGCGTGCCCGCCCACGCCGCCCAATACGGCCCCCTGGTGGCTGAAGCCGGGGGGGATCTGTTTTTCGTTCAGGCCACGGTGGTTTCCGTTCACCACAAGGTTCCCGAAGGCATGGAACTGCTGGATCTGGCCCAATTTTGCCGGTCGATGCCCATTCCTGTTGTGGTGGGCAACTGCGTTACCTACGATGTCGCTCTGGAGCTGATGCAGGCCGGAGCTGCCGGTGTCTTGGTGGGGATCGGCCCTGGCGCTGCCTGTACTTCCCGAGGCGTGTTGGGGGTGGGGGTACCACAGGCTACAGCGATTGCCGACTGTGCCGCTGCACGGGAGCAGTTTTTGGCGGAAACCGGCACCTATGTCCCTGTGATTGCCGATGGGGGATTGGTGACCGGTGGCGACATTTGCAAGGCCATCGCTTGTGGAGCGGACGCAGTGATGATCGGATCCCCCCTGGCCCGCGCCTATGAGGCCCCCGGTCGCGGCTTTCATTGGGGCATGGCTACCCCCAGCCCCATCTTGCCCCGCGGCACCCGCATCCGCGTGGGATCCACCGGCACCCTAGAAGAAATCTTGCGCGGCCCCGCCCGCCTGGACGACGGCACCCACAACCTCTGGGGTGCTCTGCGCACCAGCATGGCCACCTTGGGGGCTGCCAATCTCCGAGAAATGCAGCAGGTGGAGATCTGCATTGCCCCTTCCCTGCTCACAGAGGGGAAGGTGTACCAGAAGGCGCAGAGCTTGGGTATGGGGAAATAGTCCTTTGGGAATGCTAGACTCGGTGGGCTGGGATCCTTCAGGGGCGGTTAGCTCAGCGGTAGAGCGCCTGCCTTACAAGCAGGATGTCACTGGTTCGAGTCCGGTACCGCCCATCCCCACCGGAGCTTGCAGCTTGAGAGCTCTGTCTCAGTTTGAGATACACCCGCTAGCCAGAGCCGGATCCCTGAGGTAGAGTAGTGGATATCGAGCCTCGATCATCTACCGCAGTTGGGTCTCGCATTGAGTCTTGCCCAGAAAGTGTGTAAAGTGGTAGACGATGTGGACTTCGGCTGTATCATGTCTTCCCAGAGTCCGCAATTGCCAGGCTCGTTGTTGAGGTAGGCAGTTTGTCGCTTCTATGAGGACATCCCTACAGCCAAAAAGGTGTGAGGAAAAGAACAAGGAGAGAAACATGCCCGCGAAACACGCGAACTACTGGAAAACGCTGCTGGCCGGCACTCTGGGTGCAGCAGCGATCCTGACCCCTGGAGTGGCTTATGCCCAAGCTACCGGGCCGGTCACCTCCATCTCTGAGCTTTCGGATGTGCGGCCCACCGACTGGGCCTTCCAAGCCCTGCAATCCTTGGTGGAGCGCTACGGTTGTATTGCCGGCTACCCTGACCGCACCTTCCGCGGCAACCGGGCTATGACTCGCTTTGAGTTTGCCGCCGGTATGAACGCCTGCTTGGATCGCATCAATGAGTTGATTGCAGCCGGTTTGGCCGACAAAGTCTCCAAGGAAGACTTGGCCACTCTGCAGCGCTTGCAAGAGGAATTTGCTGCTGAGCTGGCAGCCCTGCGCGGGCGGGTGGATGCGGCAGAGGCTGATATTAACGATCTGAAAGGGAAAATCTTTAACCCAGTTACCAAGCTTAACGCTCAGGTCATTACCGCAATTCTCGGCAGCGCTCTTACAGAAGACCGGGTCGTACAAGGAAGAGTGGTAGCCGAGCAAAATCAGGCAAACATGACTCTTCCCTATCGGGTACGCTTGAACTTCGATGCTTCTTTTGTGGGTCGCGATCGCCTGCGCATTCGTCTCCAAGCTCGCGATGCTGTGACTGAGTTCTTTGATGGGGATCCCGGCCTTGGCTTTGGCGGTGGTGGCGGTGGCACTTTCACCCTGGCCCAGCTGGTTTATCAATTCCCTGCTTTCGACCGCGCTGCTACTATCTACACGGGCATTACGGGTACGGGAGTGGGGAGCGTTCTGCAGTACAGCACGCCCTTTGATGCCCTGTCGAAGTTTGCCGATGCTCCCAAATCTACGGCAGATGTGCCCAGCGGAACCCTATTTGGCTTCCGCTATCGCCTGAGTGACCAGTTTCGTTTAGCCTACGCCTACAGCACCAGAAGAGGGCAAGCCTTGGGGAGAGGCTTTGGCGACAGTGGCTTGACAGGTGATGATAGCGCCCACGTCGTTGAGCTGGGCTTCTTGCCGACAAAGGGTCTGGAGTTCTACCTCCAATTTGCTTCCACCTACCTGCAGCAGGCGAACGACGGCCCCACCTTCCTGGCCACGGGTAAAAGTCTCTTCCGTGGACCGGTCCGTGGACCGGTAAGAGGAACTCGGGTAGATGTCTCTGCACGGGTGAATGCTTTTACGTTCGCAGCCAACTGGGAGATCAGCCCTCGCATTACCTTGTCTGGCTGGTTTACGGCTGGCAATGTGGATTACAACCTGCCCAATGTGGTACCGGCTGGTACTGTTGATCCGGGAGAGGAAGACTTTAACGGTCTCCTCCTTGGCTTTGTTTTCCCCGACCTCTTCGTGGAGGGTGCCAAAGGTGGTATTGTGTTTGGCCAGCCAATTGTGACTGCCGACAACGACGGAGTGTGGGATACTCGCCCCTTCGTTGTGGACGTCTACTACAGCTTCCCGGTCAACGAGTACATTACTCTAACGCCTGCTGCCTACTTTGTGAGCAACCCCAATGGCGGCAGACCCGGAGACAACGACCCAACCATTGGCGTGGGGGCTTTGCGAGCTGTGTTTACTTTCTAGTTCCTAGCTCCTCACGCTTACAGCCAAATTGCCAGGCAGGGATCCACTACGGTGGATCTCTTCATTAAATAAGAATAATCAACTCCTCTGTGGGGATAAGGATGCTGGCATTGAAGAGCTTGAGGTTGAGCTTAAGACGAGGCCATGGGCTACAAAAAGCGCACTGCGTGAGATCTGCCCAGGTCTTTGCCACAGGCTCGGTGTAGGTGTGAGAATGGCGGGAACAGATACCCATGTCTTGGCCACAGATGTGGGGACACCGCATTAACTGTAGGGCAGGCCGGACAGCAAGAGGATGTGGACTTCGGCTGTATCATAATCTCCACATCATGTCTTCACCGAAGTCCGCAGTTGCCAGACTTGTTCTTGAGTTAGGCAATTGGTTACCTCTAGAAGACATCCCTACAGCCAAAAAGGTGTGAGGAAAAGAACAAGGAGAGAAACATGCCCGCGAAACACGCGAACTACTGGAAAACGCTGCTGGCCGGCACTCTGGGTGCAGCAGCGATCCTGACTCCTGGAGTGGCTTATGCCCAAGCTACCGGGCCGGTCACCTCCATCTCTGAGCTTTCGGATGTGCAGCCCACCGACTGGGCCTTCCAAGCCCTGCAATCCTTGGTGGAGCGCTACGGTTGTATTGCCGGCTACCCTGACCGCACCTTCCGCGGCAACCGGGCTATGACTCGCTTTGAGTTTGCCGCCGGTATGAACGCCTGCTTGGATCGCATCAATGAGTTGATTGCAGCCGGTTTGGCCGACAAAGTCTCCAAGGAAGACTTGGCCACTCTGCAGCGCTTGCAAGAGGAATTTGCTGCTGAGCTGGCAGCCCTGCGCGGGCGGGTGGATGCCCTGGAAGCCGATGTTACTGATTTGAAAGGGAAGGTCTTCAACCCGGTTACCAAGTTGAATGCCCAAGTCATCGCCGCTGTTGTAGGCAGCGCTCTCACGGAAGACAGAGTTGTTGATGGGAGGGTAGTAGCAGAGCAAAACCAAGCCAACATGACTCTTCCCTATCGGGTACGCTTGAACTTCGATGCTTCTTTTGTGGGTCGCGATCGCCTGCGCATTCGTCTCCAAGCTCGCGATGCTGTGACTGAGTTCTTTGATGGGGATCCCGGCCTTGAGTTTGGCGGCCGTGGCGGCGGCACTTTCACCCTGGCCAAGCTGATCTACCAATTCCCAGCTTTCAACCGAGCAGCTACCATCTACACGGGTATCGTTGGCTCAGGTGTGTTCGATGTATTCAACTACAGCACACCCTTCGAAGCTCTCTCCGACTTTGCTGATGCTCCCAACTCCACGGCGGATGTGCCAGGTGGAGCTCTGTTTGGCTTCCGCTACCGCCTCTCCGATCAACTGCGCTTGGCCTACAGCTACAGCACCAGGAACGCTCAAGCTTTGGGCAAGGGCTTCGGCGACAGCGGTATAACCGGTAGCGATAGCGCCCACGCGGTGGAGCTGGGCTTCCTGCCGAATGAAAATCTAGAGATTTACCTGCAGTTTGCCAGTACCTATCTGCAGACGGCAAACGATGGCCCTGAGTTCTTGGCCAACGGTACAGCTCTTTTCCGTGGCCCTCTGAGAGTAACCAATGTGTCCACCTCTGCACGGGTGAACGCCTTTTCTGTGGCTGCCAACTGGGAGATTACCCCCCGCGTCATCGTATCTGGCTGGTTTACTGCTGGCAATGTGGATTACAACTTGCCCAATGTGGTACCGGCTGGCACCATCGATCCGGGTGATGAAGATTTTAACGGATTCCTGTTTGGCTTCGCCTTCCCAGATCTGTTCATTGAGGGTGCTCAAGGGGGTGTGGTTTTTGGCCAGCCAATTGTGACCACCAAAAACGAAGGAGTTTGGGATACCCGCCCGTTCATTGTGGATGTTTACTACAGCTTCCCGGTGAACGAGTACCTCACCCTTACCCCGGCGGCCTACTTTGTGAGCAACCCCAATGGTGCTCTACCTGGGGACAACGACCCAACCATTGGTGTAGGTGCTCTGCGGGCTGTGTTCAACTTCTGATGAGTTGACCTCTTTTGCAGGTTCATAGCTGGTTAGGGGATCCACTGCAGTGGATCCCTTTTTTGGTTCAAACCTTCCTTTATGGTCATTTCGATTCAGACTAGGACACTGCACCCACGTCTGAAACGTTGAGTGCATACAGCGAAGGGCTTTTTCTCTATAGCCCAGGTGTCTCACCCTAACCTGAAACGACTACAACTCCTCTGCGGGGATGACAATGCCGGCTCTGGAGAGCCTGAGGTCGGGCTCAAGACAAGGCTAGGGATTACAGAAAGCACACTGAGCGGGATCCGCCCAGGGCTCTGCCACAGGCTCGGTGTGGGTGTGGGAACAGCGAGCACAGCCATATACCCAAGCCTTGGCCACGGGGGTGGGGGCGCCACATTGGCCGCAGGGCAGTCCAGAGACCGAGCGGATCCGCCAGTAGCCAGGAGTGCCGCAGGCCGGGCACAGGCTTTGGGCTTTGGCGATTAGGTTTTGGGTGGCGGCTGCGATAACCTGGAGCCGGGTTGGGTTGCACATGGCCCGCATGTCGGTTTCCAGATGCAGGCCACCCTGCCGAGCCAGCATCTCCCCCACCACCTGCTTCAGGGTCTCTTCATCTTGGATTCCTTTGTGGATGACCTGAGGCTTTTCTGGCCGGTCGAGGGCAATCAGGGCATGCTGGGGAAAACCCGCCCTTTGGGCAAAGTCCAGCGCTTCTGCCCAGCTCTGCACCCAGCGATGGCTGAAATTGGTTTGGGTGCTCTCTGCATAGCCGACCAGCTCCAAGGGCTCCGCGCCGGGTTCAAAAACCCTGAGCATGACCCACTCCTGATTCCAAGGGATCCAAGGGATCTGGGGGTGGGGGCCAAAGGATCCCTCGCTGGCCAAGCCCAGAGCTTCAGGATGATCCTGCAAAGCCCTTGCAATCTTCAGGCGCAGAGTGTGGATGGGATCCCCCGGTCGGGGCCGCTCCCGCGAGAAGGTGCCCAGTTGGTCGGTGTCGAAAGCTACTACTTGAACTTGGATCCCCAAATGTTCGGCCAAGAGAGGGCCGATGACCTGCTCTTTGCGATGCATGGTTGCCAAGTAGGCGACCCGACCCTTCCATTGCATAGACTCAGACTTAACCTAGATCTGGCAAACGGATCCCGCAGCTTTGTGGCTCAGGCCAATTGGGGTTACTCAAACCAGGGGACTGGCCTCGAGCGGCAAGCCCAACTGGGCAACAGCCTCGGCCAAAGCCACCTCACGGCTGTCCACAAACCGCTCTGGGGACAGTGGCAGATGCAGGCTTTCTAGGCGCTGCCGGATCCGGCCCTTGGCCCCAACAATCCACACCTGTTTGCCCCGATCCAGGGCCTCGCGGATGGCATTTTCCAAGGATAGCGTCGCCGAAACTCCCAGCATCGGCACATCTGATAGATCCACCACCAGCGCTTGGCAGGAGGCCACCGCCTGATGTTGGCGGGAAATGGCTTGGGAAACCCCGAAGATCATCGGCCCGCTCAGGTAAAACAGCAACACCTGCCCGCATCCCTGGCGCAGCAATTCCCTCTCACGGGGAGTGAGATCCACCGCATCATCGGCATCGGTAATGGCTTTCACCTCTTCGGAGTGGATCTCGCTGAGGCGTTGAATGGTGAGCAAGTTGGCCACAAACACTCCCACTCCCACTGCAGCGATGAGATCCACAAACACCGTCATGAACATCACTCCGTACATGATGGCTGCCCCTTTGAGGGAAAGGCGGTGGGCCCGCTTGAGGAAGCTCCAGTCGAGGATATCCACCCCCACCTTAAAGGCGATCCCTGCCAGCACCGCCATTGGGATCCCTTGCGTGAGGGGAGCGGCAAACAGCACCACCATCAACAGAATGAGGGCGCGGGTGACGCCCGCCAGAGGGGTACGTCCCCCCGACTGGATGTTCACCACTGTGCCCATGGTGGCGCCGGCTCCCGGTAAGCCCCCCAGGAAGCCAGAGACAATATTGGCGATCCCCTGCCCGATCAGCTCTTGGTCGGAGTCGTGGCGGGTGCGGGTGAGGTTATCGGCAATGACTGCCGTCAAGAGGGTGTCGATGCAGCCCAGCATCCCCAGCACCACCCCATCCAGCACCAGGTTAGCTAGAGAAGCAAAGGGCAACTGCGGCCACTGCAACTGCGGCAAACCGGTGGGGATGGGGCCAATGCGCCGCAAATCCCAATCGGCCATAAACAAGCTGGCCGCCAGCGTGCCCACGAGCAAAGCCACCAACTGCGGCGGCACCACCCGTCGCCAGGGCTTGGGATAGCCAAAAAGGATAGCAAGCGTCAGCAGCCCCAGCCCCAGCTCTGGCATCTTGAGGTTGAGCAAGTAGGTCGGCAGGTTCTGCACCGCCCCAATCACTCCCCCCTGGCTGGCGTGGCCCAGCAGCGGCGGGATCTGCAGCAAAATCATGATCCAGCCGATCCCGGACATAAAGCCGGAGATAACGCTGTAGGGCATGAGGGTGATGTACTTGCCCAGTTTCAGGGATCCAAACAGGATCTGAAATAAGCCCCCCAGCATCACCACGGTGAAGGCCGGCCCCAGCCCCTGCTCCGGATAGCGGGCTGTAACATTAGCAACCACTGCCGTCATCATCACAGTCATCGGCCCGGTGGGTTCGGAGATGAGCGTGGGCGTACCCCCAAACAGAGCCGCAAAAAAGCCCACACACACTGCTCCGTACAAGCCCGCCACCGGCCCTGCCCCCGAAGCCACCCCAAAGGCCAAGGCCATCGGCAAGGAAACAATCGCTGTCGTCAGCCCGCCGAAGAGATCCCCGCGCCAGTTGTCTAGGCTCAGACGTCGGTGCCAATCCAGAAATCTCTTGCCGCCGGACTGTTGTTCTTTCGCTTGGCTCAGCATGCCCCAAAGCCCTCCACGCTATGGGCAGCCTATCATTGAACGTTACTATAGGGATCACGCTAGATGATAGGTTTTCTTCTATGATTTTCCTCAGGGATCCCTATCTGGATCCCACTCAGAGTGAGGCATGGGGCTCAAGCTGGCAGAGTGGTGTGAAAGTGAGAGTAGTCCACATAGCGATGCCCATTGCTGTCCAGGTGGAGAATATCGGCAAATCGGTGGTTCCAGAGAATCTCATCGGCCAAGTAGGAGTGGCGAGCATGGATGGTTTGGGAAAAGGTGTCGTCGATGCCGGTCAGGGTAATGATCAGCTCCGCTTGGCCCACCTGTAAATCTCGATCCATGAGGCTGTAGGGAGGGCCGCCGATGAACCACCGAGCCTCTCCTACTGGAAGTCAGCCGGCCTTCACAAAGGGCGAATGGTAGACTGGGAATACAAAAGCTTTCTGCTCAATTCAATCACCTTCAGCTTACTAGCGCAGGAGCCCCGCACTGTACCCGTAGGGTCAGTGTCGGGAGGAATGCTACAATAATTCTGCGGACACCAGAAACGGCTGTTTAGGGCACTGGTAACGGTCGATTGGGGCTGCCCGTAAACCAGCCCAGAGGCTCGTGGTTAGTTTACTAACTGCAGGGCTACCGAAAGCCCGCCCCGTACTGCGAAGCAGTCAGGGTCAGGTAGTTTACTCTGCCACGGCCAAGGTTGGCTTCTCGATAAACTTCCATGAACCCACTGCGCCAAGGCCGACTGGGATCCCTCAACGATAACCCAACCCCATGAGCGACAACGAATCGACGGCGCGCATCATCTCCACCGACCTGCAGCGGGAGATGTCGCAGTCCTACCTGGAATACGCCATGAGCGTGATCGTCGGGAGGGCTTTGCCAGATGCGCGGGATGGCCTGAAGCCGGTGCACCGCCGCATTCTCTACGCTATGCACGAGTTGGGCCTGACGGCGGATCGCCCCTTCCGCAAGTGTGCCCGCGTGGTGGGGGATGTAATTGGAAAATACCATCCCCATGGGGATCAGGCCGTCTATGATGCGCTGGTGCGCATGGCTCAAGATTTCTCCATGCGGGAGCGGCTGGTGGATGGGCATGGCAACTTCGGCTCTGTGGACAACGATCCGCCGGCAGCCATGCGCTATACCGAGTGTCGGCTGACTGCCTTTGCCCAAGAAGCCCTGCTCCAAGATATTGACGCCAACACTGTCGATTTTGTCGGCAACTACGACGGATCCCAGCAAGAACCCCTGGTGCTGCCGGCGCGGATCCCGCAGCTGCTCCTGAACGGCTCTTCCGGCATCGCCGTGGGCATGGCCACCAACATCCCGCCCCACAACTTGAGCGAATTGGTGGACGGCCTGATTGCCCTCATCCACAACCCCAACCTGACCAGCCTGGAGTTGATGCAGTGGATCCCGGCCCCCGACTTCCCCACCGGGGCGCTGATCATGGGCCAGGAGGGCATCCGCGAAGCCTACACCACCGGGCGCGGCTCCATCACCCTGCGCGGAGTGGCCACCGTCGAAACCATAGAGCAGCGGGGCCGACCGGTTCGGGATGCCATCATCATCACCGAGCTGCCCTACCAGACCAACAAGGCAGCCATGATCGAGAAGATCGCCGAGCTGGTCAACGAGAAAAAACTGGAAGGCATTGCCGACATCCGCGACGAGAGCGACCGCAGCGGCATGCGGGTGGTGATCGAGCTAAAGCGGGATGCCCAGCCGCAGGTGGTGCTCAACAACCTCTACAAGCAAACCCCCCTGCAGGCCAACTTCGGGGTCAACATGCTGGCCATCCTCAACGGCGAGCCGCGCACCCTGACCCTGCGGGACGCGCTGCAGGCTTTTCTGGATTTTCGGGAAGAGGTGATCGAGCGGCGCACCCGCTACGAGCTGCAAAAAGCCGAAGAGCGGGATCACCTGCTGCAGGGCTATCTCTTGGCTTTGGGGCAGTTGGATCGGGTGATTGCACTCATTCGGGGAGCCGCCGATACCGCCACAGCCCGAGAGGAATTGCAGGCGGTGTTGGGCCTGAGTGAAGCCCAAGCCGACGGGATCCTGCAGATGCAGCTGCGCCGCCTGACTGCTCTGGAAGCGGAAAAAATTCAGGCCGAGCACGAAGACTTGGTGAGGCAAATTGCCGACCTGCGGGATATTCTGGCCCGCCGAGAACGGGTGATGCAGATCATCAGCGAAGAGCTGCAGCAGCTCAAAGCCCGCTTTGCCAGCCCGCGCCGTTCCCGCCTCTGTTTGGAGGATGGGGAGCTGGGAACGGATGATCTGATCGAAAATCGGGAGACGGTTATCTTTCTAACCGAGCAGGGCTATATCAAGCGCATGGGCCTTGAGGAGTTCCAGGTGCAGGGGCGAGCCACCCGCGGCAAAGCCGGCGCCCGCATCAAAGAAGACGATGCCATCGAACAGTTTTTTGCCTGTCGCAGCCACGACACCATCCTCTTTTTCACCAATCGGGGCGTAGTCTATACCCTGCCCGCCCACCAGATCCCCCAGGGGAGCCGCGCCGCCCGCGGCAGCGCCATCGTTCAGTTGCTGCCGATCACCCGGGAAGAGCGGGTTACGTCCATGGTGCCGGTGAGCCAGTTCAGCGACGACGAATATCTGGTGATGCTCACCCGCGGCGGCTACATCAAAAAAACGGCCCTCAGCGCCTTTGCCAATGTACGCTCCAACGGCCTGATTGCCATCTCTCTGGAAGAAAACGACGAACTGCGCTGGGTGCGCCGCGCCCGCTCCAGCGATGATGTGGTCATGGCGACCCGCCAAGGCATGTCCATTCGCTTCCCGGCGGATGACGAGCAACTGCGCCCTCTGGGACGGGCCACCCGGGGCGTGCGGGCCATTACCCTCAACGCCGGCGATGACATCGTCAGCATGGATATTATCTCTGCCGAATCGGTGATGGCTGCCGAGCGAGAGGGGGAGAAGCTGGCTAACCCTTGGGTGCTGGTGATCACCAAAGAAGGGCGGGGCAAGCGCTCGGCCATCGACAATTTCCGCCAGCAAAACCGCGGCGGCAAGGGGGTGATCGCCACCAAGTTCCGCCAAGCGTCGGACGAGCTGGCGGCCCTGCGCATCGTCAATGCCGAAGACGAGATCCTGTTGGTAACCGCCAGGGGCATTGTCATGCGCCAGTTGGCCAAGGCTATTCCCACCCAGTCCCGCGAGGCGACCGGGGTGCTGGTGCAGCGCCTGGATCCGGAAGACAGCATTGTGGGAGTTACAGTGGTACCCGCTGCCTTGGTTGCCGAGGAGGAGACCTCAGAAGCCAGCGCTTGATCCCCGGCCGTTACTTAGGTACGGCATTTGCCGCCGCAGAAGGGTGGGATCCCGTACCGGAGGGGGTGAGGATGGGGTGTTACCTTTGGGATAGCCCAAATTCCGGGAACGGCAAAGGTCTGTGGGATCAGGCCGAGCGGCCCGGTTGGGATTGCATCTGCTGTGTTTGTGGAGCTTGGTTACTCCATGGCGAGCCCGTTGAACTTCATCCCTGGTTTTGAGGCAGTGCAAACTCCGAGCCCCGACAACCGGCTCTGGCAATACCTGCAATCTCAGGATCCCAGCGTCTTTCAGGATATTGCCCGCAATTCTTCCCCAGAAGTGCTGGAGATCTTGGGCCACAACATCCGCAGCTTGGTGGGGAGCTTGCCCTCCGATCAATTCGGGGTTCAGATCATCACCAACCGCGAGAGCTTGGCCAAAATGCTCTCCGGCGCGATGATGGGCGGCTATTTCCTGCGGGTCATGGAGCAGCGCCTAGCCCTGGAGCAATCTTTGGGCAGTGCCTCCCAGCCTGCCAGCGCGGATCAGCCTTCGCCAGCAGAGGAGGAGGGCTAGGCTTGCAATCCACCTTTTAGCGCCGCCGAGGAGGTTCCATGCTGGATGCGGGTTTCCAGGCAAAGGGATCCCAGTTCAGCAGCCCACCGCGGCGGATTTTGGTTTGCCCGGATAGTTTTAAGGGATCCCTAACAGCCACGGCGGCGGCAGAGCACATAGCCCATGGGATCCAACAGGTGCTGCCGGAAGTCGAGGTGGAGCGGCTCCCCTTGGCCGATGGGGGAGAGGGCACCCTAGAGGTATTGCTGCCGACGCTGGGGGGAGAGAAGAAGGGCCTATGGGTCACCGGCCCCCTGGGGGATCCCGTCTGGGCGGAGTACGGGGTGGCAGGAGAGCTGGCCCTGTTGGAGCTGGCCCAGGTGGCCGGCCTGACCTTGGTGCCACCGGAGCGGCGGGATCCCACCCGCACCACCACTTATGGCCTGGGAGAGCTGTTGCGGGCCGTCTGCCGCGATCCCATCGCTGAGATCTGGATAGGTCTGGGGGGATCCGCCACCGTGGATGGAGGGGCGGGCATGGCGCAGGCCTTAGGCTATCGCCTGTTGGATGGAGCTGGGGATCCCATCGGCTGGGGCGGGGGAGAGCTGGCCCGTTTGCAGCGCATTGAGTCCCCTGAACAGCCTGTCTGGCAGGGGAAACGGGTCCGCGGCCTGTGCGATGTGCAGAATCCCCTCACCGGCCCGTGGGGAGCCGCCGCCGTCTTTGCCCCCCAGAAGGGCGCCACCCCTTCCCAGGTGCAGCAGTTGGAGCAGGCGCTGCAGCAGTGGGCTCAAGTGGTGGAGCGAGATTTGGGCCAGGCCGTGGCCGGGATCCCGGGGGCCGGAGCCGCAGGTGGCTTAGGAGCAGGTCTGGTGGCTTTTTTGGGGGCCACTCTGGAGTCCGGGATCCAGCTCTTGGCGCGGCAATTGGCCCTGCCGGAGCGCATCCGCCGCTGCCATCTGGTCGTCACCGGAGAGGGCTGCCTCGACGAACAAAGCACGATGGGAAAGGTGGTGGGGGCCGTGCTGGAGCAGGCTATCCAAGCCCAAAAACCCCTGCTCATCCTCTGTGGCCAGGTGACTCCGGCAGCGCGCGCTGGGTTGGCAGCCCAACCTCTTCCCCTTCGGGTTGGCGCCCTGTGCGACCGGATCCCCGATGTGGCAGAAGCCCAACGGCAGGCTGGCCGATACCTGGAGCAGATGGCGGCTCAGGAGCTGAGAGATTTTCTGGAGCAGGGCGCGGGGATGGGCCGGTTATAATGGCTTAAATCTTTGGGTTTGGTTAGGACATCATGGCCAGTATCGAGTTCTCCCCCGGCATTCAAGAGGTGCCCACCCAGGTGCGGGTGCTGAAATCCAAGACCGGCAACCGGGGATCCGCGATTTTCCGCTTCGAGGATCTAAAATCCGATACGCAAAACATCCTCGGCATGCGGATGATCGATGAGGAAGGGGAGCTGACCACCCGCAACATCAGGGCCAAGTTCTTGAATGGGGAATTCAAAGCCCTGGAAGTGACCTACGACATGGAAACCGAGGCAGAGTGGGATCGCTTCCTGCGCTTTATGGAACGCTTTTCAGCGGCCAACCAGATGGGCATGGCCTAGTTGCCGCCCTTCCCGCCTCAGCTTTTGGATTTTTTGCTCCTTTTGCCGGATCTGCGCTTGGCTTGAGGTTGGCCGGGATCGGATCCCTGGCCCTCTTTAACTGAGGGCTGCCCCAGCGGCGGCCGTCGCTTGTGCCAGTCGGTGCTTTGCTCATAGGCATAGGCCACCCGCAGCACCTTGCTCTCCTGTAGGGCATTGCCCACAATTTGCAGGCCAATGGGCAGGCCATCGGCAAACCCGCAGGGCAGGCTCAGCCCCGGCAAGCCCGCCAGGTTCACCGGGATCGTCATCAGGTCGCAGAGGTACATGCTGAGGGGATCCTCCCGCTCGCCGAGCTTGAAGGCTGGGGTGGGGGTGGTGGGGCTGACCAGCACATCCACCTTCTCGAAAGCCTTGAGGAAGTCCTGCTTGATGAGGGTGCGCACCTTCTGAGCCTTGAGGTAGTAGGCGTCGTAGTACCCCGAGGAGAGGGCATAGGTGCCGATCATGATGCGCCGCTTGACTTCTGGCCCAAAGCCGTGGGCGCGGGTCTTGCCATACATCGACAGCAGCGAGTCGGCAGGTTCCCGCAGGCCGTATTTCACCCCGTCGTAGCGGGCCAAATTGGCAGAGGCTTCCGAAGGGGCGATGATGTAGTAGGTGGCAAGGCCGTAGCGAAAACTGGGGCAGTCGATCTCCAGGATCTCCGCCCCCAGCTCCTGCAGATGTTGAATGGCCGCTTGCACGGCAGCGCGGGTCTCCTCGCCGCATCCTTCCCCCAGCAAGTCGCGGATCACCCCGATTTTGAACCCCTTGATCTCAGGGATCAGGGCTTGGCTGTAGTCCGGGATCCGCACCTTTAAGCTGGTGGAGTCCATTGGGTCATGGCCGGCGATCCCCTGCAGCAGCAGGGCCACATCCTCCACCGTGCGCCCAAACGGCCCCACCTGATCCAAAGACGAAGCAAAGGCCACCAGCCCGTAGCGAGACACCAGCCCGTAGGTGGGCTTGAGGCCCACCACCCCGCAAAAAGCTGCCGGTTGGCGGATGGATCCCCCCGTATCTGAGCCCAGGGCCACCACCGCTTGGTCGGCAGCCACCGCCGCCGCCGATCCCCCAGAGGATCCCCCTGGCACCCGCGTCAGATCCCAGGGATTGGCGGTGCGCTGAAAGGCGGAGTTTTCCGTGGAGCTGCCCATGGCAAACTCGTCTAGGTTGGTCTTGCCCACCGTCACCATGCCCGCAGCCGCCAGCCGCGCCGTCACCGTTGATTCATAGGGGGGAATGAACCCCTCCAGCATCCGGGAAGCGCAGGTGGTGCGGATCCCTTGGGTGCAGAGGTTGTCTTTCACGGCAAGCGGGATCCCGGCCAAAGGGCCGATCGCCTCCCCGGCCCGAATGCGGGCGTCCACCGCCCTGGCCTGTTGCAGAGCCAGTTCCTCGGTCACAGTAATAAAGCTCTTGAGCTGCGGCTCCAGTTGGGCCAGGCGCTCCAGGTACTCGCGGGCGATCTCTTCGGCAGAGCGCTCTTTGGTTACCAACTGCCTGTGGAGGGCACGGATGACAGACATAGGCAAACTCGTGGGGAAGGGCAAATGCCGGTGAGGCCAGACAAAGTTCCTCTAGATTAATCTAGGTGGGATCCCTTCCTACCCAAAATCCCGCCAATTTCCCCTCTCCCTGAGAGAGAGGGGCTGGGGGTGAGGGCGTCGGCAATGCAGAGCGCTTGGGCCCAAGTTACCGCCGTTCCAAAAAGTCGCGGCGCAGATCCCGAATCTCCTGCCGCATCTCCCGCATCTCTTGGGCCATCTCGTCAGTGCGCCGTTCCAAAGCCTCGGTGCGCCGTTCAATGGCTCGGGTGCGCTCGTCAAAGCGATCCAGCGCCTCGCGGAAAAACTGCGCCAGCATCGCCTGCCCTTCCCGCAGCTCTTGGATCAAAACCTGCTGGTTTTGCTGGGCAGCTTGCAACTCCTGGACGGCCCGAATCAGCCACTGCTCTTGCTCAGGTGTCATGGTTACCAAGGCGCTACAGAACAAGGAAATCCTACCACCCTAAATCTCCTCCTGGGAGAAGGATCCGGGGATGGTTACACTAGCAACGCAGAGCGCTTGGGCCCAAGCTACCGCCGTTCCAAAAAATCGCGGCGCAGATCCCGAATCTCTTGCCGGATCTCTCTCATCTCCTCCGCCATCTGGTCGGTGCGCCGTTCCAGTGCTTCTGTGCGGCGTTCGATGGCCCGAGTACGCTCGTCAAACCGATCCATTGACTCGCGAAAGAACTGCGCCAGCATCGCCTGTCCCTCCCGCAGCTCTTGAATCAAAACCTGCTGGTTTTGCTGGACAAGACGCAGCTCCTGCTGGGCAGCTTGCAATTCTTTTTGGGAGGCTTGCAGCTCTCTTTGGGAGGCTTGCAACTCTCTTTGGGAGGCTTGCAACTCTCTTTGGGAGGCTTGCAACTCTCTTTGGGAGGCTTGCAACTCTTGGATGGCTTGAATCAGCCACTGTTCTTGCTCGGGCGTCATGGTTACTGAAACACTACAGAATAAGGAAATCCTACCACCACTAACTCTTCTCTCCTCCTGGGAGAGGGATCGGGGGCAAGGGATCCAAATCCAAAACCTCAATGGAGAGTAGGGAACTCGAATCCCTGACCTCTGCGGTGCGATCGCAGCGCTCTACCAACTGAGCTAACTCCCCGTAGCTTTACCAGAATAACCCGAATCCGCAGCCAAGATCTCCCCCGCCTGCAACTCCAGCTTGGGAAAGACCTTTGAGGATACCGGATCGGATCCCTTCAGCTCCAGCACATCGTACCAGCCTTCATGAAGCAGCAGCAGGCTCACCTTCTCCTCCAAGGGATCCACAACCCAATACTCGCCGATCCCCAAAACGCAATACTCTGCTTGCTTGGCCCGGTAGTCTGCTGCCCGGCTGGACTCACTGACTACCTCCACCACCAGTAGCGGCGGCGGATCCTCCAGGCGAATCAACGCCTCTCTGGATCCCATCTCCTGCCACTGCTCCAGAGGCAGCACCACCACATCCGGGATCCGCACCGTAGCCCACCGATTGCCCCGCGGAGACTGGATCCCTGGGCTCCCCTGTATCGCTGTCCAGGGCAACTTCTGCCGTGCAATCTCTGCCTCGAAAACTCGGCTGAGAAAGTTTTGAATCTGCACATGCCGCCCGGTTGGAAGAGCCATGGGCACCAACTCCCCTGCCACCAGCTCATAGCGGGTATCACTGCCATCCGAATAAGCAAGGTATTCCGCCAAACTCAGGCGAGCTCTTGATGGTGCAGAAACGGATCCCATTGCCAAAGCCATAAACCGTCTCGGCCAAAAGTCTCTTTGCTGCCATACTAGCCTTGTCATCTCGCACAACCCCTCTCTTCCTCTGGGAGCAGGGCTGTGAGCGCTCGGTCTGTTGGCAGTCAACGCCGTTCCAAAAAATCGCGGCGCAGATCCCGAATCTCTTGCCGGATCTCCCTCATCTCTTCCGCCATCTGGTCGGTGCGCCGTTCCAGTGCTTCTGTGCGCCGTTCCACAGCTTCCGTGCGCCGTTCAATAGCCCGGGTGCGCTCATCAAACCGATCCATTGACTCGCGAAAAAACTGGGCCAGCATCGCCTGTCCTTCCCGCAGCTCTTGAATCAAAACCTGCTGGTTTTGTTGGACAAGACGCAGCTCCTGCTGGGCAGCTTGCAACTCTTGGATGGCGCGAATCAGCCACTGCTCTTGCTCAGGGGTCATGGTCGGCGAGGGTTACAGAAGAATAAAAAAATCCTATCACCCTGCATTTCTCCCTGGGAAAGGGGCTGTGAGCGCTTGGGCCAGGGTTGGATGGAAGCTAACGCCGTTCCAAAAAATCGCGGCGCAGATCCCGAATCTCCTGCCGGATCTCCCTCATCTCTTCCGCCATCTGGTCGGTGCGCCGTTCCAGTGCTTCTGTGCGCCGTTCCACAGCTTCCGTGCGCCGTTCAATAGCCCGGGTGCGCTCATCAAACCGATCCATTGACTCGCGAAAGAACTGCGCCAACATCGCCTGCCCTTCCCGCAGCTCTTGAATCAAAACCTGCTGGTTTTGTTGGACAAGGCGCAGCTCCTGCTGAGCGGCCTGCAATTCTCTTTGGGAGGCTTGCAATTCTCTCTGGGAGGCTTTTAGCTCCTGGATGGCTTGAATCAGCCACTGCTCTTGCTCAGGGGTCATGGTTGCTGAAGCACTACAGAATAAGGAAATCCTACCACTGCCAATTCTGATACATTCACGCTGAACTCTCCTGAACATGGTTCAGGAAAGAAGCGATCGCATCCTGCCTATCTCTGTTCGCGTTAGCGGGACGGAGTCCAAGCAGGAAGGCGGTATCCCGCAAAGCCCTGAGGAATACCCCCCGAGCGCTTTCCCCCTTCACTTCCCGGCAACCGTTGCGGTGGACTCAAGGATCAGGGGGAAACTTGGTCTACTATATCCCTCTCAATGACTTTTGCCAAACCGCCTAAAGCTCAGTAAATTCAGCAAAGTTCAGGGTTTTGGGGGTTAGAGGCATGCTCCTCTCCCTCTGGGTGAGGGCCTCAGCAGCGCGGAGCGCTCGAACACCCCCTTGGGCCACCCAAAACAAAAACCCCTCTCTCTTTGGAAGAGGGGCTGGGGTTGAGGACGGAAATTCAAGCTCGATCAGTAAAGGGCTTCTTCTTGGTGGGTGATGATGGTGCAGTCGGAAGTAGGGTAAGCCACACAGGTCAGCACATAGCCCTGCTCGATCTGATCATCGTCCAGGAAGGACTGATCGCTTTGATCCACTGTGCCGCTCACCAGCTTGCCGGCACAGGTCGAACAGGCACCGGCGCGGCAGGAATAGGGCAGCTCGATCCCTTGCTCTTCCGCCACGTCCAAAATGTACTCATCGTCCGGCACATCGATGGTGACGTTCAAGCCTTGCTCCTCGTTGATCAGAGTGACCTTATAGGTAGCCATCCTGGTTGGGTCTCCAGAAAAAACATCCACTCCTCATCCTGCCACCCTTCTGCCCCAGATCAAGCACCCTTTTGTGAGGAAATAGGCAAATCTTCCGGTTTTTTGCAGGTGGATCCGGGAAAGCTTGCCGGGTAAGGGTTCTGGCTGCTCAAGAGGGCTGTTAGCCCGCAGCGTCTGCATGAAGGGTGAACCTCGGCTCCGATGGCAGAACTGCCGCAGATCCCACCGGTCATTCTTCCGCAATCCTCTCTGTTCAACTTGGACTTGGCAGGGATCCCTGTAGCTCCTGGGTTGCACCTGGAAAAAAAATGGCAAGACTTGCCAAGTTGGGCGGATCTGACTGTATAATTTACGGAGTAACCAGAGCAACCGCTGACACAGGCGTGTGTGCGTCTCCCATCCGAGTATCAAGCCCTTAGCCTTCTCAGTTGCTTCGGGTTGGTTGATCGGGTAAGTTAAGGGAAGTGTTCAGCCGAACCCTACTTTTTTGGTTAAGAGGAGAAAAATGAACGGAAAAACGCATAAGTGGCTGTTGAAGTCACTTGGTTCTCTAACCTTGGCGTCTGCCGTGGTGCTTCTGCCCCTGATCTTGACAGGCTGTGGCGGAGACAGTGCCAGCTCTGTGGTGCCTGTGCCTCCTCCACCTCCTCCACCTCCGCCGCCGGCTCCAACTCCGACTCCAGCTCCAACTCCGACTCCAGCTCCTACCCCAACTCCGACACCTGCGTCTTTGATTGTGGTTTCGCCTACCTCGATTCCCAATGCGACTGCCAGCTCCGTCAAAACTATCAACGTCAAGCTAGCCCAGGATCCGAGCGGGATCAAGACGGTGACGGTGACGGGGCCAACAGGTTGGAGCATTTCCCCCCCGATCTTGATCTTTGACAGCAGCAACTTCAACAAGGACCAGCCGGTGCAGTTCACGGCGCCGCTGACGGCGGTGGGTCAGACGCAAAACATCACCTTCAGCGGGACGGGGCTGGGGAGTGTGGATGTGCCGGTGACGGTGACTCCGGTGCCGAACACCTTCTTCCTGGATCCGGTGAACGGCAGCGACAGCAACTCAGGGAAGGCGGCAGAGCCGTGGAAGACCTTTGAAGGGGTGCTGAAGGTGGGGGCTGACCCGTATCAGAAGGGGCTGGTGCCGCTCCTGCAGAAGGGCGAGAACGTAACGATTCAGGTGGTAGCGCCGGTGCCGGTTACGCAAAGTCTGAGTGCCAGCCTGGCTACTACTGTGCCCGGTGGTTCTATCACCATCGTGGGTCCGACGAATTACAAGCTGTCTATTCCCGCCGGGAACAAGTTGACGCTGAACGAGAATGTGAAGTTGGAGGGCTTCTCTATCGAGGTCAATACCAAGGATGGTATTATCATCAACAAGTCCTCTGCATCCATCAACAATGCGACGATTAGGTGTAGACCACCAGCGGGAGCGGGAAATGCGTGTATCAACGTTAACGCAGCCAATGTGAAGCTCTCGGGTAATAAGATCACGTTCGATGTGAAAACAACAGCAGTAGCCATACAAAGCGCGGGCGTTATCATCAAAGACAGTGAGTTCAAGTCAGATGGTTCAGATAATAGTAGTGGTGGTTTCACTCGAGCTATAGAGAATCAGGGTGCTGGTACCACTGTACTTAACTCTGAGTTTGACTTGTCTTCTGTTACCAATGGTGGTAATGACGCTACAGCAATTGTGCTTCTTGTTGGTTCCAGTAGCGCTGTTGTCAAGGGCAACAAGATCCTTGTGGCTGGTGTCGCCAACATTTCACGTGGTGTTCTTGTTGCCGCTGGCACCGGACACCTAGTTCAAGACAATGAGTTCCGGGCTTCTGTCAATGGTGTAGGCAGCGGAATAAAATTGGTAGGAGGAGTTACCATTGCCGACTTTGTCAACGATATCTCGAACGGCAACAGCTTCCCTCAACCGCCGAACCTTTTCAAGAATGTTGATCCATAACCGGCCAGAAGGCTAGTTTGTTGCTCCCCCCCCTTGTGTGGGGGGTTTTTTGTTGGCTGAAGGTCGCTGCGTTGCTCTCCCTTGGGGCAGAGGGGATGGCCAAAAGGTTTGCCTAGCTGCTTGCCCTGGGGCTGCTGGACTGTGTCGGCAAGGGCGGGCGGCTGATACATTTACGCGACACACTCCGGCTGCCAGTTGCTTGGGGTGGTGCTTCCCAACGCCAAGCTGGCCGGCGTTGATCTGGGCGAGGCGCTGGTGCAGGGGGAGTCTTTCTAGAAGCGGATCTGTCGGGGGCCAATTTGGCCGGGGCCTATGTGGAAAACACCGCTTTCAACGGGGCCAAGTTGCGGCGGGCCAACTTGCAGAAAGCCAGGTTTCCCGACTCCAGCCTGGCTGAGGCCGACTTGACAGGGGCCAATTTGCAGGAGGCGGATCTGCGGCGGGCCAACCTCAGGGGGGCAATTCTCAAAGGAGCCCAGCTGGGGGGGGTGCGGACGGACGGGGAGACCATCTGCCCCAATGGGGAGCGCGGCCCCTGCCGCTGGTAGGCCAGGGATCCGGCTAGAATGGGATCCTAAGCCGGTGTAGGGAACCCCATGTCGGAGCGGTTGGAGCGGGTAGAGGCCATCTTGGAAGTCCTGGCCCAGCAGACCCTGGCCACTGCCCAGGCCACTGCCCGGAATACAGAAGCCATCGAGCGTCTTTTTGCAGCCACCGCCCAGAACACAGAGGCCATTGGTCAGAACGCAGAGGCCATTGGGCGTGTTTCCACAGTTACTGCCCAGAACACAGAGGCCATTGGGCGTCTTTTCGCAGTCATTGCCCAGAACACAGAGGCCATTGGGCAAGCCTTTGCAGCCATTGGTCAGAACGCAGAGGCCATTGGGCGTGTTTCCACAGTTACTGTCCAGAACGCAGAGGCCATTGGGCGTGTTTCCACAGTTACTGTCCAGAACACAGAGGCCATTGAGCGTCTTTTTGCAGTCATTGCCCAAAACACAGAGGCGATTGGGCAAGTTTTTGCAGCCATTGCCCAAACTAGGGAGTCCATCGCTGAGCTGCGGGCCAGCATTGCCGAGCTGCGCCAGGTGGTTGAGCAGCAAAACCGCGCCATTACCTACCTTATGAGCCAAGACTAGGCCCAGAGTCTTCCTTCTCGGCCAGGGTTGGGGAATAATACCCGTTAGTTCCCCTGAGCTGGCCGGCGCCGAACCAAGACTGCAACCGCTGTCCTAATTCCTACTCACTTTGCTGAAGGTCTGAGAATGTCTAAGCGCAACTTCCCACATAGGCGGCATTTTTCCCTGGCCTCGTTGGTATTGTCTGCTGCTCTGGCCGGGCTAGTGGTGGCCTGTGGCTCTTCCTCAAGGGATCCTCTCACGGTTGCCACGCCCACGCCAACACCGACACCCACGCCCACTCCAACTCCAACACCCACGCCAACACCGACTCCTGCCGGCCCGCAGATTACGATCCCGGGCTTGCCGGCAGGGGCCACGGTAACCATTCGACAAGCAGATGGCACGGTGATCGCCACCTCCACCTCGGTGTCTGGGAATGTGGCCACCTTCCCCACTTCCTTTACCATTCCCTTTGGCGGCCAGATCCGGGTGACTCCCGCCATTCCTTCACCTGGGCCGATTACGGTCGGCGGTACTACCCTTAGCACCTTTGACAACACCACCAACCCTGGCAGCACCACCTACTTCAACTTCGGGCCTGGCATTTTGGTGAACTAACTCAGGGCTGGCTCCAGGAGGGCAATCGGTTCTCATTCAGGAGGAGCTGGGTGGCAGCCGGTTGTCTTTCTTGTTCTTCAACTTTGGGAAAGGCACCGTCTCTGTACTTCTTTTTTTGAGAGCTCTTTGGGTATCCTTAGGATCAGCGTAAGGTTTGTCTTGTGGTTTCCCTGGAGTGAGCTGGGCAAGTCTTGTCAAGGACTTCTACCCTGGCAAGGATTCTTCAGTAGGAGGTTTACCATGGCTTCCCGCGGCTCAAGGCCCGGCTTCCGGTCTTCGTTAGCTCCCCTGCTTCTGGCTTCCTCCCTGGCAGGAGGCATGGTCGCTTGTTCGTTCTCTTCGGATCCGCCTACGGTTACTCAAGTTCCGCCGACCATTTCCGCTCAGGCGCCGGAAACGGCAGTTCGGGGTTCCGAGAGCATTGCTTTCTACTACGACGGGGTAAAGACCTCAGTCACCATCAAGGATGCGGCAGTCCTTTTTGCCGCCTGCACCCTCAACACCAACGACTCCGGGAAGATTGTTAACTTTGTCAATAACACCCTCAAGGTGGGGCCGATTACGGCTGCCGACGTGACGGGGTTGGGCAACCCGCTCAAGCCGTCCATTTCGGACTTTACTGCCGATGGGGTGGTGGACTGCAAGGATGCGGCGGTTTTGTTTGCGGCAATTTCAACAGGTCTTCCGCCGACGGCCAGTAAGATCAATCCCTTCCTTGCCACCACCCTGAAGCTCAGCGGTGTCAGCGTCACGCAGCCGAACTTAGATACCCTCTTCAGCGAGCCCACCCCGACTCCGACACCGACTCCGACCCCGACTCCGACGCCCACACCTTCGACCATCCAGTTCTTCGTAGATCCAGTGTATGGAGACAATACGAACCCTGGTACGGCTACTCAGCCATTTCAAACAGTGGAGTATGCGCTAACTACACCCATCGTCAGCTCTGCTGCCAACACTACCGGCTCAGGCACCGGCGGAGGAACAGATGTAACGGTAACGATTGTCAGGGCAGCAACTCAGGGCGTTTCTAGCAACATCAGCACCCCTAACCTGACTAAAGGATCTGTGACGGTGGTCGGCCCCAGTGGCTTTAACCTCAATTTGAGCGGCAAGCTCCTAACTCTCAACAAAGGCTATCGCCTCAAGGGCTTCAAGATTACCAGCGGGGATCCGGGTGGGCCTACTCCTACAGCAGCCATCAACCTTGCCGGTGTGGGCACATCTTTAGAAAACATGAAGATTGACTGTAAGGATCTTGGCACTGGCGGCACGCCCTTTACAAGTTTGGGTGACAGGTGTATTGCAGTAACTGCTCTAACGCTGGGCGGTACCATCTTGCTGCAAGGGCTGGAGGTTCAGATCAAAGGCGACAAAGACTACACCGCCGCCATCGTGCATGCAGGTAACAACACAACTCTGGAGGTAGTCGGCAGTACCATTGAATCTACCGGCAGCAATGGTCTAGGTGTTGTGGGTGTTTTAGGTGGAGCTTCAGCAGGGCCGGTGATTGTTCAATCGAGCACGGTGAATCTCGAAAGCATTACCAGTGGAACCGACCTTAAACCAAGCATAGCCGTTTGGCTAAACGTCGGAGGCTCCAAGGTGTTGGGCCCAAGCTCTAAGATCAAGCTGAACGGTAACACAGCCAATCAGTTAGGGGCAATTGGGATTAAAGCTAGCCACTCCAGCGGTTCTGTGATCGTGGATGGCACCACCTTCAGCACTGGAACCAATGAGGTTGGTATTGGCATCAAAAATGCAGCAACGGGAACGGGAACCCTAAGCTTAGGTACCAACACTTTCCCTCCTCCTTCTGGGGATCCTTCTTCCTGCAGCCCTATGAACCCTTGCCTGAAGCATAAAGTTCTCCCTCCTCTTTAAGCTTGACTCCTCCCCCTGCTGGCCCCGCTAGGGGGCCTTTTTTGGAAGGTACTCGGCTAGGGCAAAAGCTCTATCTCACCCCCAATTGGGCCAAAAACAGCGTCGTTGCCAAGGAAGAGCCCCTCCCCTGGGGGCAGGCGGCGCCCTTCTGGAGGCAGGGTATAGGGATCCGCAGCAGCCAGGTTAACGCCTGGGTACCCCAGGTCCTGCATGGCTGCAGCCGTAATACGACTAAGAGCAGGGCGTGCAGGTGGCGGTGGCAGCACCGGCGTCATCAGCTCCAACCCTAGGGTTCGCCGCCAGTGACCTTCGGGAGGTGGCTCAACCTCCACCGGCACATTCCCCGATCCGCCCAGGCTGTTGTACTCAGCAGTGGCCTGCCGGCCGGCAAAGCGCGGGTTGGAGGTGCCGCTGTTGAGGAGAAGAGGACGCCAGTTGGGGACGGTGCCAAACCCCAGAGCATGGCCCAGCTCGTGCAGGACAACGTCAAACAGGGATCCCTGATCCTCTAAGCGACCCAGATATGCCGGGTCGATCCCTATCCTGGCATAGGGGATGATGCCGATCCCGGGCCGAAGGGGGCCACAGGGGCCCGCTTGACCCACAGCCTTACCCGGACCATCACTCTCAGGGGGGCTGGAGAGGAGCCGGGCGCCGGTTACTTGAACCAAGAGATCATCCACAGGCCGGTTGACCAGGGGAGTCGGGGGGAAACCAGCTCCGCAGAAGCCAGCCTCCAGAGTTACGGTTACATCAGGCAGATCCCCGGTGATGATCTGCTCCCAGCGCCGGGCCGCTTGCAGAACGATGTTGCGCTGGGAAGGGCTGAGGCTGTTGTCGATGAATTCAATCTCGATGTTGAAGCCGCCAGCAGAGGGAGTGGGCGAAGCCGTGGGAGAAGGAGTGGGTGCCGGGGCAACCAGAGCAGTCCTAAGCTGGAAAGCACCCGTAGCACCAGGGTCATAACTGCTAACCCGCACCAAGTAGTTGATTCCAGCTTGCACAACCAAGTCGAGCTGGGAATTCGTACTCCCCCCAAAGTCGTCGTTTTCGGCAATCACCTCGCCGGTAGCCTGGTTAACGATGAAAAGGTAAGTATCGAAGTCGATACTGGAAAGCTGGATCCGCACCGTTTGCCCCGCAGGCGCGCTGAGCAGGAAATCCTGAATGAAGTGAGTAGGACGACGGGGATCCCGAGGGCTACTGGTGGTCAAGCGCCCTGTAACCGCCTGCGGCACCCCCAGGGTGGGGATCCCAGGTGGTGACGGCGAAGGCGAGGCGGTTGGAAGCCCTGTGGGCGGAACAAATCCCGGCCCTGGCAATCTGGCCGCTTGTTCAGGCGTAAGGTTGAGGGGAGGTTGCAGCCGCAAAACGGTGTTGACGAAGGTGTTGATGCGGTTGGCATCGCGGGTCTGCAAAGTGGCAATGGCAAACAAAATAGCCGCATCCCGAATGGTGCCTGGCGTGCCATCCCCATCAAAATCGGAGATGGCCACCGGATTGGGGTCGGCCGTGGTCACCTCAGCCAAGGTGAGAGGAGGCTGCACCCGCAAAACGGTGTTGACAAAGCTGACAATCTGGCTGGGCTGGGTGATCCCGCTGGCAATGGCAAAGGCAATGGCGGCATCGCGGATGGTTACCGATTGCGGGTTGCCGTCGTAGTAGGCAGCAACGCCTCCTTCTGGGGCGGGCGATGAAGTCTCTGGGCGACTGAGGAGGCTGGGCCCGCTAGCTAGCCCACAAGCAGCCAGAATTCCAAGGAGAAAAGTTGCCATTAACCAAAACAGCCGCTTGCGGGGGCTCATCGAAGGATCCCTCTTCCCGACTCCCCTGAATTCTAGGTTAGGTAGTTACAAAACACCCCACCACTATACCATCCTCAGGCTTTTCTGGATTTGCCTCAGTCTTTTGCTTGCTGTGCAGTACGATAGGGTGCGTGCTAAGAGTGTTGGGATACCCAAAAACAGGAAGACTGCCATGGCAGAGAAAGTTGTGTCCAACCCCGTACAGGCGCAGTTTGACGAGTTTCCCTACCCGAATGTGCCGATTGAGCAGACGGTTACCGACAACCTTGCCTTGTTTGCCAACAGCCTTACGACGGCCAGGTACCTGCGGGATCGCAAGGTGGTATTGCCGGAAGGCAAGGTGATGCTCAATGCCGGCTGTGGCTCCGGTTGGGAAACTTTGGTTTTGGCAACGGCCAACCCCGGCGCTCGCTATGTGGGTGTGGATATTTCGCCGGAGTCCATCAAGATGGCAGAGCAGCGCTTTAAGTTCCATAAGATTGAAAACGCCCGCTTTCATGTTATGGACATTACCGACATGACGGCGCTGGGGGAGGAGTTTGATTTTATTGCCTGCAACGACGTTCTCTACCTACTGGACGACCCGGTTGCCGGTTTGAAAGGCATGCGGCAGGTGCTCAAGCCCGATGGGATCATCCGCACCAATGTTCATAGCCTTTATCAGCGGCAGTTTATCTTCAACATGCAGGATGCGATGGAGCTGCTGGGGGTGATGGACGAGCCGGCAGCCAAAGCGGTGCCCCTGCTACGAGAGGTGATGGAAGCGCTCACCGACGCCAGCTTTGTGAAGAGCCACTGGAACGGCGATGCCATCAAAACCACAGCGGGGATCCTGGCCAACTTCCTGCTGCGCAGCGACAAGGGCTTTACGGTGCCGCAGGTGTTTGAGATGTTGAGGCAGGCCGGCCTCGAGTTTATTAGCATGGTGAATTGGCAGCAGTGGAAGTTGGAGAGGGTCTTGACCAAGCCGGTGCCCTACTCGATGCGGCAACTCAATAAGTTAAGCGAGGAGCAAAAGCTTCACTTCATCGAGCTGATTTTCCCCAACATGACCCGCTTGATCGACTTTTGGTGTGGGCACCCCGGCATTCCCAAGGCTGAGCCGTTTACGAACGACGAATGGTGGAACGGCACGGTGCAAGCCCACCCCCTTCTGGTGAAGTTGGATGCCAAGCAGGCTTTTCTCAACGCCATTCGGGACAACGGGCCTGTCAACATCAACGGCTGGCCGGGAGCTGAGGGGAACATTACCATCGATCCTTTCTCGGTGCGCTGGCTGGTGGATGTCTTCGGCCCCTTGCCGGTGCCGGTGCAATCTCTAGTCCACAAGACCATGGAGATTATGGACTGGACGCAGGAAGAAGCGTTTAGTCAAGTGTTGGCCAACCTGAAGTTTTTGGAAGAACGCCTGGTCATTCTGCTGGATTCCCCACTTCGCTAGGCAAGTGCAAAGCCAGGACTTACGAAAGCCCCCCTGATTCATACATGGGGGCCTTTTTGGTTGACATACCCCCCGCCCTAAAGGACGGGGATTCTTTCTCAGCCAGCAGAATTGCTCCTACCAACTGAGCTACACAGGGCATGAGGCTGTTCGCGTTAGCGGGACGGAGTCCTCAACCTCAACCCTATGGGGGATGCCATAACCCCAACTACTGGGCCGGAGCCCAGATACTTCCTGCGTTCGCGTTAGCGTTGCGTAGCAACAATGTTAATTGCACCCACCCCGTCCCGATGGAACTCAAACCCACACCCACACCTGTACACACGACCTTTGGGCTTGTTTCTCTGCCCACAAACAGGACACTCCTGAGAGCTGTACTGCTCATCCTGCAGCACAACCTTCATCCCCAGCCGTTCGGCCTTGTAAGTGATTTGGTGCCGAGCTTGACCATGCAACATCTGGTGGATCTTCTGATTCGCTTTCTTGTTGTAGTTGGCAGACATCCGGATATCCCGAATGTCGCCAATCACAACTGTCTGCACGCCTCGCTCGTGGAGCGTGGAGACCAGTCTGGTCGTCTGCTTGTGCAGAATGTCTTGGATTTGGTGGTGTAGCTTCTTGAGCTGCAGGCGTAAGGACTCCGTCCCGCTCACGCGATTGGAACGGATTAGCCGCTTCCACCGCCGAGAACCCCGCTTTTTGCGCGCCAGGAGTCGAGCTAGCTTGCCCTGCAGCTTGTTCTGGTAGCGCCTTTTGGAGCGCAGCAGCCTGCCATTGGCAAGGTAGGTTTGTCCCCCCTCATGAGCGACTGCGGGGTGAATCTCACCCAAATCCACAGCGGCAACGTTGCTCTCTTCCCCCTCTTCTTCCGGCAGCGTATCCCCCACCTTGTAGCAAGCTCTCAACTCATACTGCTGGCCATCCCAGCCCATCTCTACCCAAACAGGTGTGTCCCAAGCCCAGTTAATCATCAGGGGCTCATTGCCTTTCCCGTTCGACAATCGCAGCTTTCCATTGACGACTTGGATGGCTGAAGACTTCCATTGAACTTTGGAATAGTACCGACGCCGTCGAGGTGGACGGGCGTTGGGGTCGGTTTGGCGGCGTTCTCGCCAGGACTTCAAAGAGGCAAAGAAGCTTTGCACTACCGCGTCTGCACTGTGAGCATGAAGTGTATTCTCAGGGTCGTTGGGAAACCACCGCATTAGCGTGGAAGGTTTCAACCACAGTCCCTTCTTGCGGACAACCCGCCAAAAGTGAACGAGCACCTTTGAGTACAGCTCGCCTGCTGCCCTGCTCAACAGCTGCAGTTGCTCTGAGACGCCTAGCTTGAGCTTGCGGACAAGGTACATGCAAAGTTGCCTTTTCTGTCGAATAGCATCTTACAAAAGCCGCCCTAGAAGGGCGGGGCTTGTAACCCAGTTTTTTTGGTCATCGTTTTTATCCCAGCCGCTGCTCGGTTTGCGGGTCAAACAGGTGGAAGCGATCCATGTCGAAGACCACTTCTGCCCACTGGTTAACCCGAAGCTGGGTACGGGGATCCACGCGGGCCACAAACTCCTGCTCGGCCAGGATCCCTTCTCGGTCGGTGGTGCTGAGATGGAGGATCACTTCATGGCCGATCAGCTCGGTGACGGAGACCTTAGCCCGCACCGGGGCAGGTTGGATCCCTGGGGGTTGGTACTGGGGATCGTGGATGTTTTCCGGGCGGATGCCGAAGATGACCGACTTGCCGACGTATTGCCAATAGGGCTCTGCCTGGTGGGGCGGGATGGCCACGCGGAAGGCGCCGGTATCGATCCAGAGGGTGCCCTCCTGCTCCCGCAGCTTGGCCTGGAAGAAATTCATGGCGGGGCTGCCGATGAACCCGGCCACAAACAGGTTGGCCGGGCGGGTGTAGAGGGTGTGGGGGGTATCCACCTGCTGCAGGCGGCCATCCTTCATGACGGCGATGCGGTTGCCCATGGTCATGGCCTCCACCTGGTCGTGGGTAACGTAGATAAAGGTGGTGCCCAGTTGCATGTGCAACTTGCTAATCTCGGCCCGCGCCTGTACCCGCAGCTTGGCATCCAAGTTGGAGAGGGGCTCATCCATCAAAAACACCGCCGGATTGCGCACGATGGCCCGCCCGACGGCAACCCGCTGCCGTTGCCCACCCGAAAGTTCCTTGGGCTTGCGGTTAAGCAGGTGCTCGATCCCAAGGCGCTTGGCCACCCCCCTAACCCGGCTTTCGATCTCCGCCCGTGGCAGGCCGCGCAGCTTGAGGCCAAAGGCCATGTTCTCGGCCACGGTCATGTGGGGGTAGAGGGCGTAGGACTGGAAGACCATGGCGATATCCCGATCCTTGGGGGGGATATCGTTGACCACTCGGTCGCCGATGTAGATGGAGCCGGCGCTCACCTCTTCCAGTCCGGCCAGCATGCGCAAAGAGGTGGTTTTGCCGCAGCCGGAGGGACCGACGAAGACGAGAAATTCCCCGTCTTCGATGGCGATGTTCAGGTCGTGGACGGCGGTGGTGTCTCTGTAGCGCTTGGTAACGTGTTCGTAGGTAACGCTGGCCATGCTCTCAACCTTGGCTCCGTTGCGCACTCAAACCCTATCCAAAGCGGCGGGCAAAAGTCAAATCGAGTTGAGTTGAGTTCGGTAGGGAGAGCTGGGGATCCCTGCAGCGAAGCCAGTTTATGGTCGTTGCCCCTGCCCTTGCCCCGGCCCCTTTCCCAGAAGGAGAGGGGAGCTGGGAAGCCATGGAATCTTGAACCGAAATGTAAAAAAAGGTAGGCTCATCGCCTACCTCTATGGGATCCTTTTTCCCTATTAGGAAGTTGCCTAACCTCTAGGCCATCAGGAGACAACGCTCACTTTGACCACTTGGGCTTTTTCAGAGTCTGCCTTGGGCAAGGTGAGGGTGAGGATCCCATCTTTGTATTCGGCTTTCACTTGATCGTGTTTGATCCGGTTCGGCAGCGGGATCACCCGTTGGAAGCGCCCATAACGGAATTCAGTCCGGGTTACCCCTTTGTCTTCAGAGCGCTTCTCAAATCGCCGTTCCCCGGTGATGGAGACCGCTTCGGCTGTCGCTTGGATATCCAAGTCGTTGGGGTTCAAGCCGGGCAGCTCCAGCTTCAGGGTAATGGTTTCGGGATCATCGTGCATCTCCACTGCCGGCATGAAGGCAAAGCCGTCGGCCTCGGTGGTGCGAGGGATCAGCCGGTCGAACATCCGGTTCATTTCCCGTTGAATTTCGTCAATTTCACGAAATGGATCCCAGCGGACAAGAGCCATAGAGCATCCTCCTCCTCTATTACTTTGCTTTTTTGACTTCCAGTTCGAGTTTTTAGCTTAGCTTTCGGGGCTCAACTTTAGAGGTATAAGCAAAACCTCTATGCTTCTAGTGTATTCAAATCTATTCCGAGAAGTGTAGGGTTTTCTGGAATGTTTCTTAGGTGTTTACCCTACAGGTTTATCCATCCAAAACCCTCTGGGACTCCGTATGTTTGGGGCGGCGATGGAGTTTTGTGGGTAACCACATACTGAGACCGGTGGCCACCATCACCAGCAGCCCCAGTCCGTTTAAGAAGGGGTAAACCGCTTGCAGATCGAGGGGGCCCCACTGCCCTTTGTGGATTTGGATCAGCCAGTAGTAGTCGAAGTTTTGGTTGAGGCGGGCAATTTGATACAGGGATCCCGTTAGCACCGTTACCACCAAAGGCAAGGCCAGGATGGGGGCAAGGGTGCGGTGGATGCGGCGGATCCTCTTTGGATTCAGGGCCATTGAGCTTTCTCCAGGGCAATGGGGCGATCCCTGCCATGCTATCAGGGCAGCTAGCCCCTATTCTCGCTCAAGAACGGCTCCTGGACAGCTCCTCCACGTGCTGCCGCGGGATGACCCGTCCTTCGTCCTCAAAGCCAGGGATCTCGTGGAAGTTGAGGTAGCGGTACAGCTCGCCGGCAAAGGGCTGGATCTTGGTGGAGACGATCTCTTGGTATTCCTCAGGGGTGGGGATCCGGCCCAAAAGGGCGCAGGCGGCGGCCAGCTCGGCGGATCCCAGATAAACCCGCGCGTCTTTGCCCATGCGGTTGTTGAAGTTGCGGGTGGAGGTGGACATGACGGTGGCCCCGTCTTCCACGCGGGCTTGGTTGCCCATACACAAGCTGCATCCCGGCATTTCCGTTCTGGCCCCGGCGGCAGCAAAGATGCCGTATACGCCTTCCGAGCGCAGTTGTGCCTCATCCATGCGGGTGGGCGGACAGATCCAGAATTGGCGCACCTTGGCCCGCCCTTGGCCTTCCAGGATTTTGGCGGCGGCGCGGTAGTGGCCGATGTTGGTCATGCAGGAGCCGATGAAAACTTCGTCAATCTTGATCGGCGTATCGGGGTTGCCGGCGGCGTGTTGGGCATGGACTTCGCTCAGGGTCATCACCTTGTCGGGATCGTTGGGGGCACAGACAATTGGCTCGGTGATGGTGCTGAGGTCAATTTCGATGACTTCGGCGTATTCGGCGTCGGCATCCGCCTCCAGGAGGGTGGGGTTGGCCAGCCATGCTTCCATTTTGGCGATGCGCCGCAGCAAGGTTCTCGCATCCTGATAGCCGCGGGCGATCATGTTCTTCAGCAGCACCACGTTGGAGCGCAGATATTCTGAGACCGTCTCGATGCTCAGCTTGATGGTACAGCCGGCACAGTTGCGCTCTGCCGAGGCATCGGTAAACTCAAAAGCTTGCTCCACCTTCAGATCCGGCAGGCCCTCGATCTCCATGATGCGCCCGGCAAAGACGTTTTTCTTGCCTTTTTTCTCAACGGTCAACAGGCCCCTCTGAATGGCCACGTAGGGGATGGCATGGACAATGTCCCGCAGGGTGATCCCCGGCTGCAATTCACCTGTAAAGCGCACCAGCACCGATTCCGGCATGTCCAAGGGCATCACCCCCATGGCGGCGGCAAAGGCCACCAGACCGGATCCTGCCGGGAAGGAGATCCCCAAGGGGAAGCGGGTGTGGGAGTCGCCCCCTGTGCCCACGGTGTCGGGCAGCAACATGCGATTCAGCCAGGAGTGGATAATGCCATCGCCGGGACGCAGGACAACGCCCCCGCGGGAAGCGAAAAAGTCGGGCAGCTCTTTGTGGATCTGGATGTCCACCGGCTTGGGATAGGCGGCGGTGTGGCAGAAGCTCTGCAGCACCAGGTCGGCGTTGAAGCCCAGACAGGCCAGCTCCTTCAGCTCATCGCGGGTCATGGGGCCGGTGGTGTCCTGGGATCCCACCGTGGTAATGAGGGGCTCACAACTGGTGCCCGGGCGCACGCCTGGCAGCCCACAGGCTTTGCCCACGATTTTTTGCGCTAGGGTATAGCCTTTGCCGGTGTCTGCCGGTGGAGTGGGGCGGATAAACAAGGTGGAGGGAGGTAAACCCAAGGCTTGGCGGGTTTTGTCGGTGAGGGCACGGCCAATCAACAGGGGAATACGTCCCCCCGCCCGCACTTCGTCGGGGAGGGTTACGGGCCGCAGGGAAAAGGTGGAGAGAACCTGGCCGGCCTCAGAGCGGATCACACCTTCGTAGGGGCAAATGGTAACCACCATGCCGGTTTCCAGGCGGGAGACATCGCACTGGATGGGCAAGGCCCCGGCATCTTCGGCGGTGTTGAAGAAGATGGGCGCGATGGTGCCCCCCAGGATGACCCCGCCGGCCCGCTTGTTGGGCACATGGGGAATGTCGTGGCCGATGTGCCAGAGCAGCGAGTTGAGGGCGGATTTGCGGGAGGATCCCGTGCCTACCACATCCCCCACAAAGGCAACGGGATGGCCGCGGCGCTTCAGCTCGGCAATGGTAACCAGGGATCCTGGAGCGCGGGACTCCAGCATGGCTTGGGCGTGGAGGGGGATATCCGGGCGGGTGGTGGCGTGGGCGGCGGGGGAAAGGTCGTCGGTGTTGATCTCGCCGGCAACCTTGAACACTGTTACAGTGATTGCTGCGGCCAGGGGAGCTTTGGCGGTAAACCATTCGCCCTTGGCCCAAGACTCGATCACCTGTCGGGCATAGGCATTGCCGGCTTGGCTCAGCTCCAGCACATCGTGAAAGGCATCGAAGATGAGCAGCGTGTGGCTGAGGGCGCGGGCTGCTGCTGCTGCAATCTCCTGGCGCGGATCCTGTAAGAGATCCAGCAAAACCTGAACGTTGTAGCCCCCCAGCATCGTGCCCAAGAGCTCCACCGCCCGCAGGGGAGTGATCAACGGGGATTCAACCTCCTCCTTGGCCACAGCGGCCAAAAAGCCCGCTTTCACATAGGCGGCTTCATCGACCCCCGGCGGGACGCGCTCTGTTAAGAGGTGCAACAAAAAGGCTTCTTCGCCAGCAGGCGGGGCCTTCAGGAGCTCGCACACCTGGCTGGTCTGGGCAGCGTTTAAGGGCAGCGGCGGGATCCCTTGGGCCTCGCGGGCAGCGGCGTGTTGGCGGTATTCGGCCAGCATGGGGGTTTAGGCACTCGACGTGGGTATTTATTCTACCGCTAGCTCGGCAGAGGAAAGGTCCTCGAGAAGGGATCCCATCCGCTGGCGGTAACTCAGCTTGGCCTAGGATAGCTCCGCCAACAGCTCTTTTTGGTAAAGGCCAATACAAGCTTGGATCAAGTCGTCCAGCTCCCCATCCAAGATGGGCTGCAGAGGGAAATTCTGGTTAAGGCGGTGGTCGGTAACGCGGTTGTCCTTGTAGTTGTAGGTGCGAATTTTTTCCGAGCGGGATCCCGTTCCCACCTGCATGCGCCGAGCAGAGCTGATGGAGGCCTGTTGCTCCTGCAGCTTCATCTCGTAGAGTTTGGCCCGCAAAATCTGCATGGCCCGCTGGCGGTTCTGCAGTTGGGAACGCTCCTCGGTACAAAACACCCGGATCCCGGTGGGCTTGTGGAGAAGATCCACCGCCGTCTCCACCTTGTTCACGTTTTGGCCGCCTGCCCCCCCGGAGCGTGCCGTTTTGATTTCGATGTCTTTCGGGTCGATGACCACCTCCACCTCGTCCACCTCTGGCATCACCGCCACCGTGGCCGTCGAGGTGTGGACACGGCCTTGCGCTTCGGTGACGGGCACCCGCTGCACCCGATGCACGCCAGCTTCAAACTTGAGCTTGCTGTACACCTGATCCCCTTGAATCTCCAGGATCGCCTCTTTGTAGCCCCCCAGCTCTCCTTCCGAGAGGCTCGCCAGACGCACCGACCAGCCCAGCTTTTCGGCGTAGCGGGTGTACATGCGGGCCAGATCCGCCGCCCACAGCGCCGCCTCCTCCCCACCGGTGCCGGCGCGAATCTCCAACATGATGTTCTTGTCGTCGTTGGGATCCCGGGGCAGCAGCAGCAGGGTGAGCTTTTCCTCCAGTTGTTCTTGGCGGGCCCGCAGTTGCTCAAGTTCCGCTCTTGCCATCGCCTCCAGCTCCGGGTCGGAGGCCGATTCCCGCAAAAGTTCTTCCGTCTGTTGCAGATCGCGATTCAGCTTTTGCCAGTCGTGAAAAGCCTGGACGGTGGCCTCCAAGGAGGAGCGGGCCTTGGCAATCCGCTGCAGCTCAGCTGGATCCGTGGCCACGTCCGGATCGGCCAAGCGCACCGTCAGCTCCTGAAAAGTGGCTTCGACATTCTTAAGCTGGTCGATCAGTTGAGCAGAAGCCATAGATTCGCAATACCCAGGGATCCAAGCGTTGCCCACACCCAGATGGGGGAACCTCTACTTGGCCTTTTTGCCACCGCTCATGCCGTATTTGCGCATGAACTTCTCCACCCGGCCTTCGCTGTCGATGATCTTCTGGCTGCCGGTGAAAAAGGGATGGTTGCCCGACCAAACATCCACCTTGAGCTCCGGCTTGGTGGATCCCACCGTCATCACCACTTCGCCATTGCAGATGACTTTGGCTTCTGGATACCACTGCGGGTGCAATCCTTTCTTGGGCATAACCCTTTCCTCCTCTGGGCCTGTTTCTATACCCTTGTCTATCAACATCTTCCTCTAAAAACAACGGCAGGGATCCCTAGCGCTTCGAGTACTGGGGAGCCTTGCGGGCCTTGCGCAGGCCGTATTTCTTCCGCTCCACGGCGCGCGGATCCCGTTTCAGATAACCCTCGACTTTCAAAGGGCCGCGATTGGCCGGATCCACCTCGCAGAGGGCGCGCGCCACCCCCAGCTTGATCGCATCCGCCTGGCCGTGAACGCCGCCGCCATGGGCTCGCACTAGGATATCGTAGGAGTTTTCCAGACCAAGGATCTCCAGCGGCCCCTTCACACTGGCCAGAAGGGCTTCTTGATACTGCAGATACTGGTCTCCCGGCCTGTCGTTGATGATGATTTTGCCCGTGCCGGGCACCAAACGCACGCGGGCAACGGCGGTTTTGCGGCGTCCCGTTCCCCAATAAACGGCTCGTTGGCTGCTCGCTTGAGTCATGCTTTGGCTCCTGGGATCGTGTTGAGGGGATAAACTTGGGGCTGCTGGGCCTCATGAGGGTGGTTTGGCCCGACATAAACTTTCAGCTTGGTGAATTGCCGCCGGCCCAAACGGGTGTGGGGCAACATTCCCTTGACCGCTTTTTCCACCACCCGCTCCGGCAGGCGCGCCTGCAGTTGGGCAAAGGTTTCCACTTTCATGCCGCCAGGACGGCCAGAGTGGCGGCGGTAGAGCTTTTGGGTGCGCTTTTTGCCGGTAACTACCACTTTTTCAGCATTGATCACAATTACATAGTCCCCCGTATCCAGGTGAGGGGTGAAGTCCGGTTTGTGCTTACCCCGCAAGAGGGTGGCCACAGCGGCGGCCAAGCGGCCCAGGCGTTGATTGGCAGCATCCACCAGATACCAGCGGGGCGCCAGAGTCTCGGGGTTGGGAAGGGGAGTTTTGTTCATGGCAGCCAAGGAAACATATCAGGACAAGCTTGGAGATCGCCCAGATCAACCGCAGGAATGGGCCAACGCAGCCGGCGACCGGAGGGCGGAGGGAGGCTCTGTGGGCAAGGCCCAAAAGGGCGGCGAGTGGGCGAACTGTTGACCGAAGGGATCCGCAGCATAGCCCACATCCGTCAGGCACAGCCCTTGCGGAGGAGCGCTGTAGCGGGTGCGCATCTGGCTCCAGTCGTTGTGTTGCCACAGGTGGACAAACTGTGCCGGGCTGAGCTCGCCCCGGCCCACCACCTCTAGGGATCCCACCAAGAGCCGCATCATCCGGTAGAGGAAGCCGCTGGCCTGCACCTCAATGCTGATCAAGTCCCCCAGCCGCTGGCAGAGCACCTCCTGCACCTGTACCCGCGAGTGGGGCCGATCCGATCCCCGCCGCCGGAAGGCTTCCAAGCTGTGCTCCCCCAGCAGGGAATTCAGGGCTTCCGCCATCGGCTCCACCTGCAGAGGCCAACGCACTTGCCAGCTAAAGAGGCGCCAGAACACATCCGGTCGCTCCCGGTTCAGGATCAGGTAGCGGTAACGGCGCCAGCGAGCCGAAAAGCGAGCGTGCCAGGAGTCAGGCACTTGAGCAGAAGCCAGCACTACCACATCTTCCGGCAGACAGTCGTTCAGCACCCTCGACCACTCCGCCGCAGGGATGCCGGAGGTGGTGTCGAAGTGGGCCACCTGGCCTGCAGCATGAACCCCCGTATCGGTGCGACCGGCCCCATAGAGGGTTACCGGATGCCCCGCCCGCGACGCAATCGCCTCCTCCAGCACCCCTTGCACGGTACGGCGGGCTGCCTGGCGCTGCCAGCCATAGAACCTGCTGCCGAGGTACTGAACTCTCAGGGCAATGCGACGGTACGGCATGGATCCCTTTCCGCTACACCAGCTCGATGACCGCCATTTCTGCTCCATCCCCCCGCCGATGCACGGTGCGCAAGATGCGGGTATAGCCACCGGGCCGATCCCGGTAGCGCTCAGGAGCCTGCTCAAACAGGGAGCGCACCAGCTCCTTGTCGTAGATGTAGGCCAGCGCCTGTCGCCGCGCCGCCAGGGATCCCTCTTTGGCCAGGGTGATCATCTTCTCGGTGGTGGCCCGAATGGCTTTGGCGCGGGCTTTGGTGGTGGTGATCCGCCCTTCCCGCAGCAGAGCCGTGGTCAGCGCCCGCATCAGGGCCTTGCGCTGGTCGGCGGGCTTATTGAGGTGGGGGGTACGACGGCGGTGGCGCATGGTAACCTCTGTCTTGTGTCCTACACTCTTCGGGGATCCTTGGGTTTTGACGCGGTCGTGCCGGCGGTGCAGATGCTTGAGACGGAACCTAAACTCTAGGCCTTGCCTTTTTCGCGGGTGCGGGGCAGTGTCAGACCAAAGCGGGCTTTCAAAGCCTGCACCACCTCTTCGGCAGACTTCTGGCCAAAGTTTTTGATCTCCAGCAGATCTTCCTCGGTATAGAGCAGCAGATCGGCCACCGTGTTGATCTGAGCTCGCTTCAGACAGTTGTAGGCCCGTACCGAGAGCTGTAGCTCCTCGATGGGGATCTGGTTTTTTTGGTTGTCCTCGTCTGGCTTGGGCGGCACAGGAGCATCGAAGCTGACCTCCTGCAGCGGTGCGAACAAGCCCACCAAAATGCGGGCCGCTTGGCTGAGGGCCTCTTGCGGGGTGAGGCTGCCGTTGGTCCAGATTTCCAATACTAGCCGATCTTTTTCCAGGAATTGGCCCACCCGAGCTGCTTCCACAGCGTAGTTCACCTTGCGCACCGGCATGAAGACAGAGTCGATCTGCAGAAAATCAATCGCCATCGCTTTGCTGTCGGAGTAATCGACGGCGCGGTAGCCATGTCCCCGGCCAATCATGAACTCCATTTCCAAAATCGCCCCTTCCGCCAGGGTGGCAATGTGGTGACGGGGGTTGATCACCTCCACATCGCTGGGCAATTGCAGCTTCTCAGCAGTAACTTCCCCTGGCCCCTGAGCCACCAAACGGCCCACCTGAGTCTCGGGGGAACTGGAGCGCAGCACCAGCTCCTTCATGTTTAGAAGGATCTCCATCACGTCTTCCCGCACCCCCGGCACCGTGGAAAACTCGTGGGTCACCCCGGCAATGCGTACAGCAGTCACCGCCGTCCCCTCCAGATTGGAGAGCAACACCCGCCGCAAAGCGTTGCCCACCGTGATCCCTTGGCCGCGCTCCAGCGGCCCCAAAGCAAATTTGCCGTAGTGAGCGCCACTGTCATCCCGACGAGATTCGACACACTCGGTCTGGTAGGCAACAGCACTTGCGCTCGCTCTGCTGCCCAGAGAGTGGGAGAGGGTTCGGCTGGTTTGAATCGTCATGGTGGCCCCGTCCGTCTGGCTCGACATCCGTTTGGAGAACTGATGAAACTTCGAGGTCATCTCACGCTTGGGCAGACCTGTAGCTCTGGAGCAAACTCCTACAGACGCTCGACCGGCCCTCAACGCGGGATCCTTCAGACACGCCGCCGCTTGGGGGGACGGCAACCGTTGTGGGGAATGGGGGTGATATCTCGAATAAGGGTAATTTCCAAGCCCGTTGCCTGTAGAGCGCGAATGGCGGTTTCTCGACCGGCTCCCGGCCCGCTCACCATCACTTCGATCTGGCGCATGCCGTTCTCCATGGCTTGACGCGCCGCACTTTCTGCTGCCATTTGGGCGGCGAAGGGAGTGCCCTTTTTGGCCCCTTTGAAGCCCGTAGAACCTGCCGAGGCCCAAGACACCACATCGCCGTTGGGATCCGTGATGGTGACGATGGTGTTGTTGAAGGTGGACTGAATGTAGGCCACCCCATTGGGGATGTTCTTTTTGACTTTACGTCCGCGCCGTTGCTGCCGAGCCATGATCCAGGTGTCCTTGCAATCGACTGTTTGGGGTTGGGATTCGGGATGGTGGAAGAGTTTTGCCTTCCGCGCAAAGTCCAGCGACTACTTCTTGGCGGGAGCTTTCTTCTTGCCGGCCACCGTTTTCCTGACCCCCTTGCGGGTGCGGGCATTGGTGCGGGTGCGCTGGCCACGCACGGGCAGACCCAGGCGGTGGCGACGACCTCGATAGGTGCCAATGTCGATCAGCCGCTTGATGTTCATCGCCTCCTGGCGGCGCAGATCCCCTTCCACCTGGTATTCGCCCTCCACCACCGTTCGCAGGGCGGCCACCTCAGCGTCGGTGAGGTCGCGGGTACGAGTATCCGGATTGATGCCGGTCTTCGCCAAAATTTGGCGGGAGCGGGTCAGCCCAATGCCGTAAATGTAGGTGAGGGCAATCTCCACTCGCTTTTCTCGGGGGATGTCAACTCCCGCAATCCGTGCCATAGTCAGGGGTACCTTATCGAAATCAAATCAAACCAAGTTGCCTGCCTGAGATGGGATTTTTATTCAGGGGGATGTGGCCGTGGAGATGCTGGTCTTGGGATCCATGCTCACCGAGAGGTCTAGCCAACGTTTTGCTCGGTTGTGTCGGAAGCCTTTGCCTCTGTCTCCCGTTGCAGGCTGAACCCACCCACCATCGACCCTCTAGCCCTGCCGCTGCTTGTGCTTCGGGTTGGAAGAACAGATCACCATCACCCGACCATGGCGGCGGATGACTCGGCATTTCTCACAGATCCGACGGACGGAAGGCCGCACCTTCATGGTTGATCCTGACAAAACCAGCGAATATCCATTCTATGTTCGTCTGGGCAACCTGTCAAAATGTGTTTGGGTTTGCTGACAGCGAGCGGACAGTCGGGTTGGCTATGCTGGTTGGGCGAGGATCTCCTGAGTCAAAGTAGGCGCGACTGTGGGGTGGAGAAGGCCATGCGGTGGCAATGGCTGGTTTTGCTGAGTGGTGTGCTGGGGCTGGGATCCCCTGTGTTGGGGCAAGGGATCCCTTTGCCGGCAGCAGGCTCCTCCTCTGCGGTGGAGAACTTTTCGACGGACGGGAACGGCCTGAGGACAGAGGGGGATTGGCTTTTGCCCTTGCGCAGCTCTGCCGATCGCATCGATGGGGTACCGGATCGGGGCTGGGTTGCGGTTGGGCTGTTGGAGGAGCAGGCCGTGACCCTGCTGGATGGGGCCAGCGGGGATCCCTTGTGGCAGGCGGCGGTGGGGTTTGCTCCCAGTGTGGTGCGGGTGGATGAGGCACGGCAGGTGGTCTACGCCTCTGGCCCCAATGCCCCTGGGCTGGTGGCCCTCGATCTGCTGACGGGGGAGCTGATTCAGGCTTATGGGTTGCCGGCAGGGGTTTTGGATATTGCCGTGGATGCGGCCACAGGGCGGGTTTTCGCCTCCCTGCCCTCTGCCCAGAGTTTGGCGGTGATGGCTGCTCCCCTGCGCGTCAGCGGTGCGCAAAGCGATCCCTCAGAGCAGCCGCAAGCCCGCAATTTGCCGATGCCCGGCCCCCCCTTGGCGCTGGCCTATGATGCGCAGCGGGGATCCCTGTTTGTGGGTCTAGCCGGGGAGGATCCCCTCAGCTTGCTGGTGGTCAACCCGGACAATGGGGAGCTGTTGGCCCGTTGGCGGGGCGGTCATACTCCGGAAGCCATGGCCCTGGATGCGGAACGGCAACGCTTGGTGGTGCTCAACTCCGGCAGCCAAGATCTAACAGTGCTGGATCTGAGCCGCAGCGGCGAGGCCCTGCAGCGGGTTGGCCTGGATTGGCGACCGACGCGGCTGGCCCTTTCCCCTGATGGACGTTGGGCTTACGTGACCTCCCGCGATAGCGACCGCCTGCAGCTGGTGGATTTACAGACGGGGCGATTGGTGGCCTCGCTGCGGCTGCAGGGACAGCCGACGGGTCTGGTGATGCTGGGGGAGCGGGATCTGTGGGTGGTGGCAGCAGGGATCCCGGCTTTGCGCCGTTTGCAGGATATTCAGGCTCAAGTTGGCGACGGCGGGACAGAGGTCCTGAACGGGGGAGTCCCCTCTCCAGGCAACCGCGGTGTGGTAACCGGGCGGGTGCTGGATATTGCCGGCCAACCCGTTCAGACCGGGGTTTTGCACTTGGCCGCCACGCCAACCCAACCCAGGCAAACCGTCCGCATTGCTGCCGACGGCACTTACGTGCTGCCGGAACTGTCGGCCGGCCTGTATTTGGTGGATGTGGAGGTGCCGGGTTTTCCGCTGACCAGCACCCAGGTGGAAGTCCGGGCCGGCTTTGTCTCCACTCAGGATATTCGTCTGCCGCCCGGGGAACCGACCCGCCGGCCGGAGGGCATTGGCCTTTTGCCGGATGAACCCGTTTACTCGGATGAGCTGGCCCGCCACCTCAGCATGGCCCTGAAGGAGTTGCAGCCCCAGCGACCGGTGATCCTCTTGAAGGGGCCTTTGGGGCCGGATCCTCGGTTTGAGCCGCTTCTGCCCCTCACCCAGGGCCTAACGTTGTTGGATCGGGATGAGCGCTACACCGCCGACTTGGCCAAGCTGAAGGCCATCGGGGATGCCCTGGGATTGCGCTATATCCTCTTGACCCAGATGCAGATCTCGCGGGACTACAACCGCCAGGGCAACTCTCTGCTGAATACGGCCTTACGCTTTGTGGCCCCGACGGTGCCGGTGGAAATTCCCAATTTCACCCCCAACCAGTTGCGCAGCCGCGGGGTGGTGGTGGTGGTGGACTTGCAGAGGGATCGGCCTGGGGATCGGGCCCGCTACTACGAAGCCTATGGGCGGGATGATGTGGGCGGGGATCCGATGTTTGAAGATGCGGCAGCGGGCCTGTTTCGGCTGCAGGTGCGCAACATGGTGCCGGTGTTTGTCCAACAATGGCAAACCAACAACCCCTTTTCGGGGTGAGGATCCCTGCAGCAGGATCTTGCCCTGTTCGCGTCAGGGGTGCGGAGCAGAATAGAACCGACTGCTACTACCGGATGCAACCTTCGCCATGCCTTTTTTCTTCTTTCATCCTCTCCGGCACAGGATTAGCTATCGCTACGCAACGCTCTCGCGAACAGGCAGTCTGGCCCTCTGCGGCTGGCTGGCACTGGCTTCAGGAGCGCTGGCTCAGGCTCCGGCCACCCCCATTCCGCGGTTGACGCCGTTGTTTCCCTCCCAAAACAGAGGGCAGCCCCAGGGAACAGCACGGCTGGTGGGGCAGGTGAGCAACAGCGTGGGGCAACCTGTGGCGGGGGCACAGGTGCAGTTGGAGGGCATGGAGAACCCCAATCAGCCGATTCAAACCGATGAGCGGGGCGCTTTTGAGCTAGACCAAGCCCCAGCCGGGCGCCGGATGTTGACGGTGTGGCACCCCGACTATGAAAAGGCAGAGCAGGAGATCCTCCTGCAAGCGGGCCTGACCACCCCTGTGGATGTGGTTTTGCAGGTGCCGATTCGGCCTCAGCCCCGCCGTCGCCTTGGCATTTTGGGGGTGGGAGGGTTGGAGCATACCCAACTGTTGGGCCAGCGCCTGGCCATAGAGGCGGTGCGTCTGGGCTTGATCCCCAACGGCGAGAAGGTGGTGCCCCTGGACAACCGTCGCATTCAGCCCATTTTGCAGAAGGTGGGCTGGCCCATCTACGAGCTGTTTGAGTGGGATCGCCGCAAGCCGGAGGCGGTGGGCCAATTTTTCGATTACCTGGGCCTGGAAGCCATCGTCATCGCCCGCGTCGATGTCCTCACTCGACCAGCTTCGCCAACGGAGCTGAGCCTGCGTTCCCGCAGCCGCCTGGAACTGTGGCGGTTTGATGAGCAAGGCAACCTTGTGGTAGATATCCTGGCCGAGGCCAGTCGCGATCAGGTGGAGCGGAGCAACCTCAATGCTGCCGAGCTGGCCCAGCTTTATCAAATCCAAGTCACCCAGATGGCTGCTGAGGTGGGATCCCGCTGGAAGGAGCATCACCCGCTGGCCCAGTACCTAGAACTGGCTCAGGGAGAAGCCCCACCCCCACGCTCTCGCCTGGATACGGCTGTGGAGCTGCGCATCCCCTCTGCCACACCGACTCCCTAGGTCTTAAGCAGAACAGCTCCGGGATCTCTTCTATTGTCGTGAAAGGGATCGTCCTCTGAGTTCGTCTAGCAACGACGGGAGGAGCCGCCCGAAGAGTGGCGAGAAGAGCTGCCCCCCGATGAAGGGCGGGAGGAGGAGCCGAAAGAGCCAGAAGAGCGCGAGGAGCCGCCACAACAGGAGCTTGCAAAGCTTGGATCTGGTTTTGCAGTTGTCTGCAGCGACGCTGCCTGCGCCAGTACATTGTGCCGCCGATTATCCCTGCAGCACCTGCCCCCACCCCTACCAACGGCCAGGGCGAAGGGGGAGGCGGGTAGGTCATGCCTCTGTTGAATTGCTGCCCGGCGCTGCAGCCGGCCTGACCGCGTCAGCGCTGCAGTTCCCCCCCCAGCGCTTTGCTCCTGACGCCAGCTGTCCCATGGGCTATTTTTGCTGGGGATCCCTTCCGATGGCGCGATAGGGCGAGCCACCCCAGTTTCAAGGCCAGCCCCAGCACCTGCCAGCCGCGCAACCGGATCACCAGGGATCCCCATCCGTGCCAACCGATGCGAGCGAAGGTCAAGCGCAGGTGTTGGGCCAACTGAGGGGGTAGAGCGGCGATTAGTCCCAAGCATTGCCCCGTCAAAGCCGGATCGGCAAAGCCAATTTCCACCCCTCCTTGCCAAGATTGGATGTGGAGCTGCTTGCCCAGCTTCCACAGGTAGGGCCAATCTCTGGGGGAGCAACGTTCTCCCCGCTGCGCCGGCCAACGGCCGCGAAGGCGCAGGGATCCCCAACGCCATTCCCAGCCACGGCGGCTGCCCCGCACGGCCCAGCCTCCCCAGCCGTGCCATTTCCAGATCCAGGCAAGGGGGCCCTGCCAGGGTTTGCGGTAGCGCAGAATGAGCTGTTGAGGCCAGAACAAGAGAGTTCCCACAAAGACGGCCAGCAGCAATCCCAAAGGACTCCGTCCCGCTAACGCGAACAGCTTGAGCACCGACTGGGATCCTCCGCGGTCAATCCATAGCGGGCCAGAAAACGGGGCAAATCGACCACCAGGCAGGTGTAGGATCCCTGCATCACCAGCCGCTCCTGCTGGGTGATCTCCACCTGAAACTGAATGCGTCTCCCCTCCACGGCCACGACTTCGACCCGCATCTGCAAGGGATCCCCCGCCACCGCTGCCGACCGATGTTCCAAGGCAAAGCGGATCCCGACCGCCGCTTCCTCCGGCTCGTAGAAGGGCTGCAAGGTGGTGTGGCTGCACCGCTCGATCAACGTCAACAAAGCCGGGGATCCGATCACCTTCACACCGGGGTTGCCCAGAGCCTCAGCGGTTTGTTCCGGGCCGAGGATCCCCTGCCAGGTGCCGAGGGTGCCCAGGGGAACAGGTTTCATCAGCGGGCGGGGGCGCGCATTCTCCCAGAGTGCCACAGGCTCCAGCCTTGCCAGAGCAGGAGAATCAACGCCAGGATCCCGACCACCCCGGCCAGCACCAGCGCCCGTTCCCAGCGGGTGGCATGGAAGCCGGTTACCGTCCAATCGCGGCTGAGGTTGGATCCCAGAATGGCAAGCACAGCCAGGCCCAAACCTCGGATCCCCAGAGATTCCGCCCCTCTTCCCTCCTGCTGCAGGAGGATGGGCTGCAGCGCCGCCAGGATCAAGGCGGTGGTCAAGGCTCCCAACAGGAAGGCCGCTTGCGGCTGAGCGTGAATGAAGTAGCCCACCCCCACCGGCAAAGCCAGGCTAGCCAGCGTCAGGGCGATCCCCGTCTGCAGGGGTTTGTCTGGCCCGTATAGCCAGTGAATGAGCGCCGCCAGCGCCATGGCCGCCATTCCCAGGTACAGCGCCGCCGACACATAGGGTTGGGTGAGGTCGATCCCGGCAACCTGCAGGTTGAACTGGTGCAACAGGTTTTGCAGCAGAGGGCGGGCCGACAAAAACAAAGCGGCCATGGCCCCCCAACGGCTGGGAAAAGCCAGACATCCCAGCCCCAAGAGGGCCGCCCCGTAGGATCCCCCCAGCCGCAACGCCAGCAGCGCTCCTCCGCCCACCAGCGTTAGGCCCACACAGGCCCGCCAGAGCAGCCGTCCTTGTTGCTCGGCAACGCTGACGCGACCGGCTGAAGCCTCCGGCCCGCTGACGCCAGCAGGTTCCCCTGGCGCAGGGATCCCCTGTCCCGTCTGGTTTTCCAAGGCAAGCAAGGCCCACGAGAGCAGCACCCCTGCCCCGTAGAGCAAGGCCCAAAAGGGATCCTGGTATAGGCCGTTGCGGGTCAAGGCCAAGGCCAGCGCCAACGCCACCAGCCACCCCACCCCATGCCCCACTGCCGACAGCAGCCCGGGGGAGTCTTCTGAGGCGGTCAAGAGCGGCACAGTGCCTGCCACCAAGCTGAGGGCGGCCAGCCCCACCGGCAACAGCACCTGCCAAGGGAGATCCGGCTGGGATCCCATCTCCAGCAGGCGAGATCCCCAGGTTATGGCGGCAATGCCGCTCCACCCCTGGCCCAGCGCCATCAGCAACGACAGGGCTTCCGCTGCGGCCAAGACCCCCAGCAAAGGGATCCCCACCAAGCCCATCCCCAGGCCGCAGCCCCACAGAAACAGCATTCCATGCTGCTCCGCAATGCCGATGCGACTGGGGGAGCCGATAGCCAGACTTTGCCAGGCCGCCAAACTGAGCAACAGCACCACCAGCCCTTGCCCGGCCCGACCGCAGCCACTCAACCCCAGTAAACCCACCCCCACCAGGCCCCCCAACAACAAAGCCAGGGGGATCAGATCCGGCAACTGACCCAGCCAGCACCCCAGCGCCGCCAAGGCCACCAAGCCCAGCCCCACTGCCGGTTGCCAGCGGCGAACGGATCCCCAGCGGCGATATCGAATCGCTTCCAACAGCAAGACCACCAAGCCAATCGCGGCCGCAATCGCCAAAACTCCACCCAGCACGTGCTCCCTCCTTTCAAGCCCTGCACCAACTATCGCCTATCGCTGTCCGGTCATCATCGCCATTCAGAACCAATCGAGCGGAAGCGTTGCCTAGCATCAGGTTTGCTCCTTGCCCCAGACCCGATGGGGAGCAAATGCGTTTGCGTTTGTGAAAGCATCGCGCAGCGATAACGCAAAGATAAGCTGGAGAAGAGCAGCGAGCGGGCGTTCATGTCTTCAGAGCATTACAAGTTCGACCTTTTCTTGCACTACCACCGAGAGCAAGCCCGGTGGGCGCGTCAACTGGCGGAGCGGCTGGATCGCGAGGGTTTCAAAGTCTGGTTTGACCGCTGGATGCTGCAGCCGGGGGATAACCGCAAGCTGGAGCTGCAACTGGCCATCGAACAATGCCGCTGGGTGGGAGTGGTGGCCTCTCCAGAGTTTGTTGCCGATCCCTGGCCAAGGGATGAGCTGTACAGCGGGTTTCCCCATGCCCCGGCACGACAAAACCAGCGCCTGCTGACGCTGCTGCACACCCCCACTGAGCTACCCCGCCCCCTGGAAGAGGCGCCCCTGCTGGATTTTACTGGCTCAGAAGAGGATCCGGTGCTGTTTGAGTACCGCGCCTTGGAGCTAATGCACTTTTTGGATCCCAGCTTCCCTGCCCCCGGGGATCTGCAGCGGTTCCGGCTGCAATACCGCCGCCGTGAGGGGAAAGAGTCCCTGGAAGATGAAGAGGTGCGGGGATTTCAGGCCTTTTTGCGGGCCATCCAGATGGCCATCCTGCGCATTGCCACAGGCGAAACCCCCTCCGCCACGCCAGAAGAAGGAGCGCGTCAGATCGCCATTTTGCAGTTCATTCAGCGGCTGTTTCAGTGGAACAGTGCCGACATCCAATTCGAGCGGGGGGAAGACTGGCGTCGCCGCGGCAACCTGACGGAAGCCCTGGCCGCCTACGACCGGGCTCTGAACATGGATCCCAACTTCGCCCTGGCTTGGAGCCGCCGTGGGGATGTGCTGGTGCAGCTGGCCCGCTACCGCGAGGCGGTGGACAGCTACAACGGATCCCTGAGCATCAACCCCTACGACGAAGAAACCCGGCTGCGCCTGGCCCTGATTCTGGGGCGCCTGGGGCAGTACAAGTCGGCGGTGGTTAACTACGACAAGGTGCTGGAGAGCAACCCGGAAGATGCTCTGGCCTGGCATAACCGCGGCATCCGCCTGCTGCAACTGAAGCGGTCGAAGCTGGCCCTGAACAGCCTGAACAAAGCGCTGCGCCACAACCCCAAGCAGCCCCGCACCTGGCTGGCCCGTGGGATCGTGCTGCGGCGGCTGCGTCGGCCCAGCTCGGCAGCGGCTAGTTTTGCGCGGGTTTTGAAGCTCAACCCCAGAAGTGCGCGGGTTTGGCGCTACCAAGGCAATGCCCTCTTCCACTGCCACCGGCTGCGCTCGGCTGTCGAGTGTTACAAGCGCTCGCTGCGGCTGCGTCGCCGGGATCCCATAACCCTGCACAACTTGGGGGTGGCCCTGCTGCGCTTGGGGCAGTATCGGCTGGCCAGCAAGGCCCTAGAACGCGCTCTGCGCTACGATGCCGACAACTACAAAAGCTGGTACGCCCGCGGTGTGGCCTTCCAGAAATTGGGCTACCTGAAAGAAGCCTGTATCCACTTCGAGGAAGCCCTCAAGATCAAGCCGGAGCACTTTCCAGCCCGCTATGCCTTGGCGGTAGCTCAGCAGGAGCTGGGGCAATATGAGGCCAGCCTACGGCATTTCCAGCGCTTGGTGCAGCAGCGTCCCGGCAGTTCTGCCTGCTGGTTTGGCCAGATCACCGGCCTGCGGCGCCTGGGCCGGCTGGAAGAAGCCCGTGCCGCCTGCCAGCAGATGATCCACCTCAACGAACGGGATCCCTGGGGCTGGTTTGCCCTGGGGTTGATCTACAGCGAGCTGAGGGATCCCGAACAAGCTGTGCAAGCCTACTCGCGGGTTTTGCAGCTCACCCCAGAAGATGCTGTGGCCCTCAACAACCGCGCCTGGGAAGCCTTGAAACTGGGGAAGCTGGAACCTGCTCTGGCAGACGCCCAACAGGCCACGCACCTGGATCCGCAGCGGCCCGCCTTTTGGCACACCCTGGGGCTGATTCAACTGCGGGCCGGCCAGCGAGCAGCCGCCCAGGCCAGCTTGCGGCGCTGTCTGGAGCTGGATCCCCAATTTCAGCCGGCCCAAGCCGCCCTGCAGGACTTGGCCCAGGAAGACTCGGCCTCGCCGGCGGGAACAGCTCTGCCGGATTTGGAAACCCTCACTCCCCAGTCGGAGCCGCAGCCAGTTGACCCCAACCCCTAGCAGGATCCCCTGGGCTTTCAAACTCCCAAGGACAGTGCCTGCAGCAGGCAGACGGGAGCAGAACATGCCACACTGGATCCCGCCCCCCAGGACCGACACGCATGGATCCCTATCTGATCCCTGTCAAGCTTCCCCACAGCTCCTACGATATTCTCCTCCAGTCTGCCGAAGGCCCCCCTGGCCACAGCCTCATCCAGCTGGGATCCCAAATGCGAGCTAGAGGGCTTTCCGGCAAGGCTCTGGTGGTGAGCCATCCCGGCATTGCCAAACACTTTGCCGAGAAGTTGCTGCAGGGGCTGCAACAAGCGGGGTTTGCCGCCCACCTCTGCCTATTGCCTGCCGGCGAACGCTACAAAACCCTGCGCTCGATGGCCAAGATCTACGACGCCGCCCTAGCCTTTGGCCTGGAGCGCTCCTCCACCTTGGTGGCGCTAGGAGGGGGGGTCATTGGCGACATGGTGGGGTTTGCTGCCGCCACCTGGCTGCGCGGGATCCCTTTTGTGCAGGTGCCCACCTCACTTTTGGCCATGGTGGATGCGGCCATTGGTGGCAAGACCGGCGTCAACCATCCTGGCGGGAAAAACCTCATTGGGGCGTTTTATCAGCCGCGCCTGGTGTGGATTGATCCAACGCTATTGCAGACTCTGCCCCAGCGGGAGTTTACCTCAGCCCTAGCGGAAGTGATCAAATACGGCGTGATTCAGGCTGCCGACCTATTTGAGTTTTTGGAAGATCGACCCCAACTGAGCCGCTATACCGACTTTACTCCCGCAGACTTGCACTACCTGCTGCGCCGCTGTGCCGAGTGCAAAGCCTGGGTGGTGCAGCAGGACGAGAAAGAAGCGGGCCTGCGGGCCATCCTCAACTACGGCCACACCCTCGGCCATGCCCTAGAAGCTGCCACCGGCTACCGCCGCTATCTGCACGGAGAAGCTGTCGCCATCGGCATGGTAGCTGCCGGGGAGATCGCCCGCCGCCTGGGGTGGTGGAGCGCTGCTGAAGCCGAACGGCAGCGGCACCTGATCGAGAGGGCAGGGCTGCCCAGCCACTGGCCTGCCGGGATCCCTTGGGAGGCAGTGCTGCAGGCAATGCAGGCCGACAAGAAAGTCAAACAGGGGCGGATTCGCTTCGTTCTGCCCCGCCGCATCGGCCAGGCCGAGCTGACCGATCAAGTCGAGCTGGCAGAGGTGCAGGCTGCTTTGGCCTCGATTACAGCCACCTCTGGAACCCTAGAATTAGGAAAACCTAAGGACAAGAAAGCATGGCACGGCAACAACGAGTAGCCATCTTGGGGGCCACAGGAGCAGTAGGGACGGAGCTGCTGACGCTATTGGAAGAGCGCCACTTTCCTGTAGCCGACCTCAAGCTTTTGGCCTCGCCCCGCTCTGCGGGCACTTATTTGACCTTCAAGGGGGAACGGATCCCGGTTGAGCCGGTTTCAGAAGCGGCCTTTCGAGGCATGGATCTGGTGCTGGCCTCTGCCGGAGCCGGTGTCTCCAAAACCTGGGCCAAAACCATTGTGGATGCGGGGGCGGTGATGGTGGACAACTCCAGCGCCTTTCGCCTGGATCCCAATGTTCCGCTAGTGGTGCCGGAGGTCAACCCCCAGGAAGCCTTCCGTCACCAAGGGATCATTGCTAATCCCAACTGCACCACCATCCTAATGTGCGTGGCCATCTACCCCCTGCATCGCCACATCCCCCTGCGCCGCGTGGTGGCCGCCACCTATCAATCGGCCAGTGGGGCCGGGGCCCGCGCCATGGTGGAGCTAGAGGAGCAAACCCGCGCCTACCTCCAGGGGCAGCCGTTGCAGCCCCAGGTGTTCCCTTACCCTATTGCCTTCAACCTCTTCCTCCACAACAGCCCCCTGCAAGAGAACGGCTACTGCCAGGAAGAGATGAAAATGGTCAACGAATCCCGCAAGATTATGGGATCCCCCAACCTGCGGCTGACAGCTACCTGTGTGCGGGTGCCGGTGCTGCGTACCCACGCCGAGGCCCTCAACCTGGAGTTTGAACAGCCCTTCCCTGTGGAAAAAGCCCGGCAAATCCTGGCCCAGGCCCCTGGGGTGGTGCTCATTGAAGATTGGCAGCAGAACCGCTTTCCCATGCCCATCGACGTGGCCGGCAAGGATGAAGTGGCGGTGGGCCGCATCCGCCAGGACATCTCCGAGCCCAAGGCCCTGGAGCTGTGGCTGTGCGGGGATCAGATCCGCAAAGGAGCAGCCCTCAACGCCGTTCAAATTGCCGAGCTGCTTTTGAAGGACTAATTCACCACAACCGTCCAGGTTACCGGTCCTGCTGTGGCAGGGGCGGCCTGAGCGTTGGTCAATGTTACTGGGGAGTTGGGGTAGGTGTAGGTGCCGGGTGAGGTCAGAGGTCCCGTTTGGACAGGGATGGTCACTGTGCAGGTTGCGCCGACAGCCACTTGTCCTCCGGTGAATTGAATGGTGTTCCCACCCACCGACGCTGTGAGGGTAGCTCCAGCACCACAGGAAGCAGGTAAGGGAGGAGGTGCACCAGGCCCTACGGTTAAAGGCGGCGCTCCCGGCAAGGTGTGGTTAAAGGCCAAGCCCGTCAATGGAATGGCAGCGTTGTTGGTTATTGTAAACGTCAGAGTTCCATTCCCGGTAACGGGAGCTGGGCCGATTGGGCCAAGCGGGTTGGGAGCAAAGGCCATGGTAAAGGTGGGAGCTGGCACCGTTACCGTTAAGTTGATAGCCGCAGCGGTGGCATTAGGCGCTTGGTTGCTGCTCAGGGTTACCGCGGGGCTGGTCAGGGATCCCGCTGTCGTGGCTGTAACCTGAAGATCCAGGCTGATGGTGCAGCTAGCGTTGGCTGCCAATGAGCCGTTGACCAGCAAGATGGAAGTTGCTCCTGGTGCAGCTGCCAGCGTCCCGCCACAGCCGTTGTTGAGGTTGTTGGGAGTGGCAACGATCAAGCCGGCAGGCAGGGGATCGGAAAAGGCTAGACCCGTCAGCGGCAGAGCGGCTGTGTTGGTGATCGTGTAGGTCAGAGTTGTTTTGGCAGTAGGGCCGGCAGCTACCGAGGTGGGGCTAAATGCCTTGGTAAAAGTCGGGGCACCCGGTGTGGGCGTAGGTGTCGGGGTTGGGGTGGGTGTTGGAGTTGGGGTCGGTGTGAGTGTCGGTGTAGGTGTCGGAGTTGGAGTCGGTGTAGGTGTAGGCACTGTCGTCCCACCGCTTCCGCCGTCACCGCAGCCGGTCAGCCCCAGACAGGCCGCTCCTAGACTCAAGGCCACAAGAGAGAGTTGTAACTGCTTTTTTCTTCATCGCTCTCTCACTCCTCGTCACTATCGGACTTGACTTTAGTTTTTATCGACCTGTCTTGCTGCAGTGTACTCCAGTCCAATTGCTGTTCAGGACGCTTCTGTGCCGAGGCAATTTACAATTATTGTAATAAACCTTGGCTTACAGCCTGTTAAGGGCTCAAGGGGTACAATAGCAGCACTTAGCAAACCAACTTCGGAAGGAGGATGGATTGATCAGTAGTAAAGAAGTCTTCACTATCTGCTCCATGCTA